>NZ_DATIRM010000026.1:0-7460 GCF_035469765.1 Psychrobacter sp. | reverse complement strand
GATGCTCAGCATGCAATTTCTGCAATCTTGCCGTCGCCACATGAGTATAAATCTGCGTCGTTGATAAATCGCTATGCCCAAGCAATAACTGCACGCTACGCAAATCAGCTCCATGATTGAGCAGATGCGTGGCAAACGCGTGACGTAGCGTATGCGGTGATAGCTCTTTATCGATACTAGCGACTTTGGCGTATTTCTTAAGCAAGTACCAAAAATTTTGCCGCGTCATGTAGCCGCCTTGTGCGGTCAAAAACACCGCTTGGCAATTTCCTGCTTTTAAATGAGCAATCAAATCCCCGCGTGCATGGGTTAGATAATCTTCAAGCGCATCTGCTGCATATTCACCTAGTGGTACTAAGCGCGTTTTATTACCTTTACCTGTGATTTGTAGCCAACCTGAATTAAGATTGACTTGCTCTAGTGAGAGATTAATCAGCTCACTGACACGTAGACCGCAGGCATAGAGCACCTCTAACATGGCTTTATCACGTAAGCCAAGCGCCGTGCCCGTATCAGGGGCGGCCAGTAGATTATCAACATCTGCCTCACTCAAATCTTTTGGCAGTGGACGACCCAATTTCGGGCTTTTGATACGCTCGCAAGGATTGTCCTCACGTAAATTACTGGCAATCATCCATAGATAAAACTGCCGTAAGCTTGAGAGCATACGTGCTTGGGTGCGTGGCGTTTTACCCTCGACAGTAAGAATCGATAAGCAATGTAGCACATCATCAGCCTGCCAACGGGTTAGTGCAATAGGATTGGTCAGCTCACAAGAGCGCAGGTCGCGTATATAAGCGTTGCGTGTACGCGTAGCCAGCCCTCGGGCAAGCATTGCTTGCCGAAATTCTGTCATATAAGTTGGTTCGTCATCGACTGCCAGCGCTTTTGGTTGACGCTGTTGTACGGCCCGGTCACGGCTCATAAGAGGCTACTTAATGTTGAAATGTTAGGCACTTTGTAAACACCATAACGAGGTCACTTCGGCACTACGCGCAGCAAATAGCGGGTCAGTATTATCTTGACTGCGACCATGTTTAGCTTTGGTATCGAGACGATATTTTACGGTTAATCCAGCATCAGCAATCCAGCCTGCTAATTCATCGCGAGTACGTAGCTGCAAATGTTCCGCTAAATCTGACAGTATTAACCAGACTTCTCCATGCTCAGCTAAGTGCTGTTTTGCGCCTTGCAAAAGCCCGCGTAACATTGCGCTATTGGCATCATAGACGGCATACTCAAGTGGTGAGCTAGGCTTAGCAGGCAACCACGGTGGATTACAGACAATCAAGTCAGCGAGCGGCGCGTCAGTTGGATATAAATCTGCTTGCTGTAATTGCACAGAAGATAACTCTAAACGCGTAAAGTTGTCGCTAGCGCAAGCTAATGCACGCGGATTTAAGTCCGTTGCAATTACTTGTTTCACACCACGCTGCGCCAATATAATCGCCAGCAAACCAGTTCCGGTGCCAATATCATAGGCGACATCACAAGCACTTGGCAGCGGTGCATCAAGTAATAGCTGTACATACTCATGACGAGTTGGGGCAAAAACGCCATAATGTGGAAAAACCGATAAGTTTAAAGGCTCAATCGGTACGCCTTTTTCGTGCCACTGCGCCGCACCTAATGCCCCTTGTAGGTCACGAAATGACAGCACACACGACTCGTCAAGCTCACCAAAAGCCGCCGTACAGGCAGCGCTCATGTCAGGTGCGCGGCGCAATTTACTGATATAACCAGCATCAAGCTCCAATAGCAAGCGGCTTAATATGCGCGAACGCTGGGCTTGCATTTGGCGTTGCTGATGGAATAAGTTAGGTATTTCTTTAGCAGTAACCGATTTATTAGCCGCAGATTTATTCGCGGCTTTTTTAATTTTACGCAGCTCAGAACGCTCATTAGTGCGATCAATGCGCCGACCAAGTGCTTGTAGCAATTGCCGTGCATTATGAAAGTCACCGCGCCACAGCAAGGATGTACCCTCACAAGCCAAGCGATAAGCCTCATCTGCAGTCGTTTTGTCGTCAACAAAAACGATACGCGCAGGCGGTACATGATTGCTTTGAGACAACCAGCGGGCTTGACGTGAGGTTTCGTTTTCGGTCCACTGTAAATACTGCTTTTCTGTTGATAACACGCGATTTACCTTGTTTGAATGAGAATATATTTGCAACTAAAAGCGTTTTTACTTTATAGCTTTCGCTGTTATCAGTGTTTAACACCAATTAGAACGTATTGAAGTCTGAAGTCGACAGCTATTAAGCCGTTTTTTTCTGGACTAAATAACGATACGTTGGCGCATCATTGAGCATTTCTTGATGGACAAGGGTATGCCCCAAATGGCGGCAAAAATTAGGAATATCGCGTGTGGTAGCGGGATCGGTCGCTAAAATTTCGATAACATCGCCGCCTTCCGCTTTACGAATGGTCTTGTGCAGCATCATGACTGGCTCAGGACAAATCAGCCCTTGAGTGTCTAGACAATGGTGAATAGTCGTGTTTAATAATGAAGTTGTCATATTTAATTTTATAAACCCAATAGATATGTTGGATAGCTGAATACTTGTTGGTTGCTCATTTCACAAAGATATCTTTTATAAAAATGTCTTTTCTGCATCGGTTGCAAGAATCGTTTGATCATTTTCAGCGTTTTTTTCAGTCTCAGCTAAGTCTGCTACGGCTAAAAAATTAAAGAAACGTTTAAAGCTGACTTTAAATAAAAATGCCACGCCAAGCCATGATGCCAAACCTAACCAAGCTGTATCGGCAAATAGCAGTCCGCCGATCAAAATAATACTCGAGACGCCAATGGTCATGATAACCATCGAGGTCTGATTAAGTCGATAGCGATAGATAATAAAAGCATCATATAGCGTTAGCGGAATGGTCAGCGCGACCAGAGCATAGGGCAGGTTATAGAACAATTGATACAGTAGCTGGTTATTATGAAAAGCTTTGATACTGGCAATGGTGCCAAAAACCATAAAAGCGATAATCGCAGCATAGATAAGATAAATCGCGATTTGGTTTGCTCGCTGGGCGCCTTTAATACGGGCAATAGCCAGCGGAGCAAAACCATGTTGTGTTTTGTTTTGCAAATCTTGGTTTGAAACAGTGGTCATAATAAGCAGTCATGTATTGGTTTAGAATGATGATATAGCAGAAATCAGCAGCGTTTTTTAATCTGCCTTGATGGCGTCGATGGCAACACTGCTATTAGGGTCAGCAAAATAGGTCGACATCAAAATACAGGCAGAAATATCATCAATCGGAGCACGCTCATGTTTAATCCAGCCATTATCCCACGCAATTTCACGTGCGGCCACTGAGGTCAGGCGCTCATCACAGAGTATCACTGTCACCGGTAAATGCTGTTCCATGACTCGATGCGCCAAGCGCCGAGCAAATTTGTGCGCACGTTTAGACAGCATAGAGCTACTGCCATCCATATTTAGCGGCAGCCCAACCACCACTTTTGTAACGCCCCAAACTTTGATAATACCAAGCAAATTATCCCAATCCGGCTGACCATTATTCATCGCTAAGATATCAAAAGCGCGCGCCGTTTCGGTGATGGTATTGCCCAGCGCCATACCCATTTTTTTGACCCCATAATCAAGCGCCAAAATAAGATGCGGTTTAATGGTTGGTTCAGTAGCACTGGTATCACTATCCACATCATTATTTATAGCATCTGCGCTATCTGTGCTATTTGTTATAAGGGTGCTATTTACCATAGTAATGGCTATTTCCTATATCATTTTTTGTGGCTGTATTGATTAAATGTATAACGCTAAAGATACGAAGTTAAGTATATAATACTGAATACATGGCACTAAGCATGCCCAATATCACTGCTTAAATAATCAAAATTAACGCCAATCTTATCTGCAGCAATTTGCCAACGTTCTTCAAAAGGCGTATCAAACAATAGGTTTAAATCAGCAGGGCATACTAGCCAGTCGCCGTTAGCAAGCTCACGATCAAGCTGTTTTTTACCCCAGCTGGCATGACCTAAGCAGAGCTGATAATGACCAACGCCTTGACCTGCTGCAATACGTTTAAGGATATCTTGGCTAGTGGTGATGCAGACGTTTTCTGAAATAGCAAAAGAGGACGCCCACTCAGGTTGTCCTGTATGCAGCACGAAGCCGACTTCCGGATACATAGGACCGCCTTCTAACGCCACATCTTCCATCACTTGCGGATCGGTGACTTCAATATCTAAATTTTCTAATAGCTTACCCACGCGTGATTGCTCCAGTGGACGATTGACCACCAGACCAAGCGCGCCATGTTTATCATGACGGCAGATATAAATCAGCGCCTGCTCAAACCTTGGGTCTGACAGCTCAGGCGCAGCGATTAAGAAATGATGGGTCAAATTGGCTTTAGACATAGAGACAAACGTAACCTACTAATAAAGGTGAGAGACCACTATATGGCGATAATGGATAAAAAATCAACTAAAGCAAGTATTTAGCGGTCAAAAGGCGTTGATTATAAACAATGAATGACTACTTAACGTCGGTCAATAAGCTACGAGCATGCTCACGGGTGACGTCGGTGATAATCACACCACCAGACATACGTGCCAGCTCATCCACTTGCGCGCGCTCGGTCAAGATGACAAGCTCGCTTTCAGTCTGCTCGTCATGGTGTTTTTGCACCAAAATATGCTGATGCGCTTGCGCTGCGACTTGTGCTTGGTGAGTAATAGCGAGCAGTTGCTGCGTTTGCCCAAGTGCGCGTAATAGCTCACCAACCACTTGTGCCGTAGCACCACTGATACCGACATCGACTTCATCAAATACCAGCATAGGCTTGGCAGCATTATTATCAGCATTGGTCGCTTGCAAGACCTGCATCACCAGCGCCATACGCGACAACTCACCGCCTGAGGCGACTTTATGCAGCGGCTGCATGGGCATACCCACATTGGCACTGAACAATAAGTCGATATCATAACAGCCTTGCCCATTATATTGGCTGGCATCTGCCTTTTTAGTAAAGACAAACTCGCAGCGTGCATTGGGCAGGGCAAGCGGTTGTAATTGCTCAATCAGCTGTCTACTCACAATAGGTGCTGCTTTGCTACGGGTTTTATTGAGCTCAGTTGCTAATGCGAGATACTTGTTCCATGCTTGCTCAATTTGCGTGGCCATTGCATCACTGCTAGGCTCGTTTTCTAGTTGCTCTAATTGTGCTTCCCAGCCTTTTGCTTCTTCAATCAAATCATTAGCGGGTAAGCTATGTTTACGTGATAAGCGATGACCTAAACTGATTAAGCTATCTAAGGTTTGTAAGCGTTCTGGGTCAGGCAATTGCTGCTCAGCATAATCCGATAGTAAGCCCGTCACTTCAGTAATTTGCTGCTGTGCTAAATGTAGCTGCTCTGAGGCTTGCTCAAAAGTTTGGCTCACGCTCATTTGATTATCACACAGCTTAATCGCTTGCCCAAGCAACGTCATCACATCTGGCTCATCAGTATCATTGTCAAGCAAATGCAGACCGTGACTGGCCTCCATCATTAAGGCTTCAATATTCGACAGCTCTTCGTGCTCCGCTTCTATTTCTGCATAATCAACAACCAATAACGGCGCGATATCTGCTAATTGGCTTTGTAATAGTTGAATACGGTCTTGACGCTGGGCTTCACGGCTAGCGATTTCATCGGCACGGCGTTTGAGCTGCTGATAATGTTGATAGCTAGTCACGGTTTGGGTCGCAAGTGGCGTTATTTGTGCCATGGCATCTAACCATTGCACCACAAATTGCGGTTTTAATAACGCTTGCTGAGCATGCTGGCTATGTATATTAACCAGTAGTGTGCCCAAACTCTTAAGCTCAGACAAACTGACTGGCGTCCCATTTAACCAAGCTTTTGAACGTCCTGTATTACTGAGCTGGCGGCGAATCAATACTTCTGGCTCTTCTAGCGCCCGCTCATTTTTGGCAAACCATTCAGCAATGACGCTATTGTTTTCTACATCAAACTGCGCGTAGATATCCGCATGCGACGCGCCATGTCTGACCATCGCACTGTCTGCACGCTCGCCGACACATAAAGATAGCGCGTCAAGCAATAGCGATTTACCAGCCCCCGTCTCGCCGGTAATGACATTGAAGCCTTCAGCCACACTCAGTTCGTGCTGAGCGATCAACGCAAACTGATGTAAAGTTAATGATACTAGCATCAACGCCTCTCATGACCGACAATGAATCTTGCATGCAATGCAAAAACATCATCTCTAAGCCAATTAAAGTAAAAAGGTTAAGGGACAAAATTAAAGATAGTATGGTGGCAAATAATCTTAAATACAAATTTTAAAGGTAATCAATAACATCCGTTGCAATCATGATAATAAGTACAACTTTCATGCCGCTGTAACAAACTTTATAGATATAATGTGGTAGCATAATCTCACATAATGATAAACTCTTACCACCAGATTTTGATAGATAGTAGGATAACTGTCATTTATACAGTTGCTTAATTTTTAATTTGGTTTTTTAGTTTGGCAATAATTATTTGATAAGGAAGCCACTATGACAGCGGCGCAATTTACCAATGTAACAGTCAATGCTCAAGCCACGATATCATACGATGGTCGTTGCTCAAGCCATACCATTATGTTCGAGGACGGTCGTCATAAGACCTTGGGTATTATCTTGCCTTGCGACAATCTGGTCGAGCATTATCACTTTAGTACCAATACCTCTGAGCGTATCGAAATCACCAGTGGTGAGTGTGAAGTGAAGATAAATGGTGAAGAAGAGTTTAGCTACTACCGTGCAGGACAATCTTTCGTAGTCGAAGGCAATAGCGGCTTCAATCTGCGTACAGAAGAAATCGTCCAATATATCTGCCATTTAGAAGGCTAATACGCCTCAAAATGTCGTTAGATAGTTGATGACGCCAATAAGCCAATTATGCAAAAGAAATAAATCTTATCAGGTTTATTTCTTTTTTTTGCTGACATTATTTATATGAAAGCGCTCATTAGTTGCTACAATTACACACCTCTCTTTTTATCGCATATTTTTTATCGTATCATGCGATACCCACTTTATAATCAATAGGCCTATTATGGCAAAACCTACCTATTTCTATGGCATTCATGCGATTGATGCCTTACTTGAATACCGTCCTTTAGATGGTCTCAGCTTATTCGTACAACAAGGTCGTGAGACTGATAGTAATGTGCAAGCGATTATGGCGCAAGCACGTGATAATGGCATTAGTATTCAGCCAACGCAAAAAGACAAACTTACTCAGCTGTGTGGTAGTCCGCAACATCAAGGTGTGGTGCTTAACGCTCGTCCATTAGTCTTTGCTGATGAAGGTTTGCTAGATACCCTTGCTGGTCGCGATGATTGTTTGCTACTGGTGTTAGACCAAATCACTGATGCACATAACTTTGGCGCTTGCTTGCGTACGGCGGTGGCAATGGGCG
>NZ_DATIRM010000025.1:0-2572 GCF_035469765.1 Psychrobacter sp. | reverse complement strand
TATTTTTTCTTAGTTTTTCAGTCGAACGTGTATAAAAAAGGCGCAAATCGCGAGTATTATCACTGCGATTTGCGCCTTTTTTTGACGTGCCAATACTTGTAGTTCCGTTTATAGAAACTTGACAAACATCACGCTATGGCGACGGATTAGGATGCTGCGTATGTACCGCTTCGATAGCCGCTAAGACGTCTAAGCTCAAGGTTAAGTTGATGCTATCGATATTCGATTTTAGCTGCTCAGTGGTGGTCGCTCCGATAATGTTACTGGTGACAAACGAGCGTGAATTGACAAAGGCTAATGCCATCTGTGCCATATCCAAACCGGCATCTGCTGCGATTTTGGCATACTGAGCCGTAGCTGACTTTGCTTCTTCGTTGGTATAGCGGGCAAATCGATCATACATGGTCAGACGCGCACCAGCTGGACGTTTGCCATCGAGGTACTTGCCAGATAATACACCAAAGCCAAGCGGTGAATAAGCAAGTAAACCTACGTTCTCACGATGGGCAATCTCTGCCATAGCAACTTCATATGAGCGGTTAAGCAAACTATAAGGGTTTTGCACAGTAATAGGCGCAATCAAACCATTTTTATCCGCTTCCCATAAATAGCGCATCAATCCCCAAGCAGTATCATTTGACAACCCATAAGCACGGATACGGCCTTTTTTAATCTCATCGTTTAACGCTTGGATGGTCTCTAAAAAAGGCGTCAAATCATCAAGCGGCTGCGCTGCCATCGCTTCGGTATAACCGAGCTGGCTGAAGTAGTTCGTTTGACGTTCAGGCCAGTGTAGTTGGTAGATATCAATATAATCGGTCTGCAAGCGCTCAAGATTGCCATCAATGGCACTACTAATATGTGCGGCATTAAAGCGCGTTTGCCCATCACGTAAAAAATCCATCGGTGATATTTTGCTGGCAAGAATGACTTGATTGCGTTGTTTGGTTTTATGAAACCAAGTACCCATAAAGCGCTCGGTATCACCTTGCTTGTCTTTATCCGGTGGCGACGGATACATCTCAGCAGTATCCCAAAAGTTTACCCCTTCGCGAATCGCCATATCCATCTGTTCATGAGCGTCATTTTCGCTATTTTGCTGTCCCCATGTCATCGTTCCCAAGCAGATTTTGGAAACTTTTTCATTGAGTTGTGGCAGTGTTTGATATTGCATTTATCTATCCTTTTCTTATTTTAGTATCGAGCATTTTTTATACTACATTAGTTTGATACCAGTAACGCCTGGTGGGGTTACTTGGAATACTTTGACTTTAAACAGTACTGATTGCCCTGCAAGTGGATGGTTAAAATCTACTTCAATTTCTTCTTCATTCATGGTGCTAATGGTACCGGGTAGGGTATTTTTGCCCTTGTCTTCAAACTCTACCATCATGCCAACTTCAGGATTGTCGGCAACGAGTGCAAATTGAGTAGGACTAAAACGTTGGATATTGTCAGGATTCCATTCACCAAATGCCTGCTCTGGCTCAAGGTGAGCGGAGCGCGTATCACCTGCGCGCAGATTCATTAGCACTTGCTCAAAGCCGGGTAACAAGCTCTCATCGCCTATGGTTAAGGTAACGGGTGTATCACGGCTAAAGGTTGAGTCAATTATGGTACCGTTCTCTAATGATACTTCAAAATGTAGCTTAACGAGGCTACCAAAAGTGATGCGTATGTTTTCATTGGGTGTAATAAATTGTGAATCGGTCATGGAGAAATTTACCTATTGCTGGAGTAGGAAGTTAGGTGGATATTAATATAAGAAATGATAAGCCATCTAGAAAAGGTTGTAAGCGCCAATAGTGTAACGTAAATAGTGTAATATATTTGGCGAATCTAAAAGTGAGTACAATATCGATGGCAACTAAACAACAAGGTCGAGTCATAAAATGGCAGGACGATAAAGGCTTTGGTTTTATTGAAACTGAAGCGGGCGAGTCGGTATTTTTTCATGTGAGTGAATTTAAAGCGCAGCGTCGTCCTGCTATCGGTGAAGAGGTTGTCTTTACCGTTGGGTACGATAATCAAAGGCGCTTGCAGGCAAAAGAGGTGCAAGAGCTAAGCTTTGTACAGCAAAAAATGGCGCAAAAAAATAAGCAAATTCGCCAGCGTAATCATAAACGAAGTGCGCAAGTAGACTTTGAAGCAGGGCAGAAGAAACGTTTGTTCCTTGGTGTTGGGTTTTATGGGGTATTAATATTACTGGCGGTCATGAATAAGCTTAGCTGGCTAGTCGTTGCTTGGTATGCGGCATTGGGGATCATAACCTATGCAATGTATGCCAAAGATAAAGCCGCTGCTCAAAGTGGTGACTGGCGAACGTCTGAATCTACCTTGCATCTGCTTAGTGCGCTTGGCGGTTGGGTCGGCGCCATGGTTGCGCAAACCTACTTACGGCATAAGTCACAAAAAGCTGAATTTCGCTTGGCGTATTATTTGACTGTTATTATTAATATGGCGGGGTTGTTGTTTGTATTGGCGGGTGATGGTTTAGAAGCTTTAAAAGGGCTGCTATAACTCATAGATTTTTAAATAGTAGGAATAAGAGCCAAAAAAAAGGTGGCTTTAC
>NZ_DATIRM010000024.1:0-4642 GCF_035469765.1 Psychrobacter sp. | reverse complement strand
CACTGGCAATAATCGGCAATATCACCATCAGTAATGGCGAAAATCCCGTTGCTAGTGAAACAAAGCCCACCAAATCCTGCACGTAACTAAATAATAAACCAAATAATAGCGCTACGACGATACGCAATCCTAGACTATGCGTACGTAATGAACCAAAGACGAAGGAGCAAGCGACAATCACTAATGACAAGATAGACAAGGGTGATAATAGCTTTTGCCAAAACGCCAGCTCATGACTTAAGGAGCGGGTGCCTTGTTGGCGCATAAACTGACGGTGCTCATATAGCTGGGTCAATGACAAATCCTCAGCTTGACGCGTGAGCAAATACACCGACTTAGGGGCAAATGGCAAACTTAAGGTATCTGACGGTGAGAGCGCTTGGCTGCTCTCAAAACCTTGATTGATAGTAAGCTTGGTCATATTGTTCAGCTGCCACTCATAACGATATTGCTCGCTTGGTTTGCTGCTAGCAGTCGCAAGCGTCTCACGCCCGATATACTGCCCGCCTTCAGCATGAACAGCAGTTTGCAGATTGCCGTTATTATCCAAATGCCAACGCTTTACCTGACCGATATTGCCTTTAACATCAGCATAATCGATATATAAAATATCGCTGCCATCAGGTTTTGTCTTGCCGTCTGTTGTCCCTTCAAAACGCGGCTGCACTGTCCAATAACCACGTACTGAGGTGACCAATGAGCTGTTATCTTCACTGTTAATGGCTTTTGCCAATTGATTAGAATACGGCAACACAAATTGATTGATCATCAACGCCAATACCACAAAAATCAGCGCCGGCTGCAACACCCAACCGACGATACGATAAACACTGACGCCAGCGGCGCGCATCACAACCAGCTCGCTTTTATTAGCCAGTAAGCCCAAACCAACGACTGCACCCAATAAAGCCCCAGTTGGGATAAACTGCTCTAAAAAATAAGGTGAGCGATAAAAAATATATTTAATCGCCTCTCCCATCGTATAGCTATCATCTAGCGAATCAAGCTCAGATAAATAAGAAAATACCAATTGTAGTGCCCAGAGCCCTATGACCGCCGCGATAATCGCTAATAAAGCATTTATCTTGACGTAGCGGCTGAGCACTTTGAGGTTAGTTGGTTTTGGGCTAAGCTTCAGTTTAGCATTTGGCGAATTTGATTTCGAAGATTTAGAGAATAGAGCGCTCATTAGGATTGCCCTCCTTGTGAGCCGCTGTTTTGATTGTCAGCAACCGTCAAAGGCTCATGCTCTGGTTTGCGAAAGCGCAATCGATGCTGTACGCGGCTACCCCAATTCATATAAAGAGCCAATGCTATAAATCCTAAAATCAGCCATGCGTATGCCCAGACGCTAACGCTCCCTTTACCAACCGCGTTTTTGAGCGAAATGATACCGAGCGCACAGCTCACAAATAATAGAATGGAAGGAAATAGACGCAACCAGCGACCTTGACGCGGACGGACTTGCGCCAGTGGCACTGCCAGCATCGGCGCGATAATCATCAGCCAAGGTAACGATAAGCGATAACCAAGCTCACCTTGCGCCGCACGCATAGCATTGTTACTACCCGCTTGGGCACTGCCGGTAGCCGCTTGCCATAACGGACCAATCGCTTGTGTCTCGATATTGTCTTCAGTGATGACTGCTTTTGACGATTCGGTCAAAGTGATGCGGTAACGATCAAAGCCTACCTGATTATATTTCAGACTACCGGCACCGACTTCATAACGCCGACCTTGGAATAAATCCAACTGTGTCACGCCACTATTGCCCGTATCTACTTGTTCAGCACGTTTGGCAAGCGTAATGGTATCTTTACTAATATTGGTATTATTAGCAAGCGCTGTGGGCAGTTCTGGAATATTGAGCTGCTCGGCAGATTTGGCATCGATGTTAGTCAGACTTTCTTTGGGCGCATTGCCATTTTTGGCAGGTTCAGACTGAATCAGTATCACGTCTTGCAATTGCTTTTTATCATCACTCAAACTGCCCACATATAGATGATAATTACCACTGCTGATGAACTGATTGGGGCGGATTAAATCAAACGCACTGGTTAATGCTTGCTGCTGCCAGACACTCTCAGCTGAACGTACCCCCCACGGTTTGCCCACGATGGATAATGCCGCTTCACCCACAAACAATACCAAAATCAATGGGGTCATCAAGCGCCCAAGCCTACCACGTGACACGCCACTGGCATTAATCACTGCCATTTCTTGGTCAACATACAGGCGCCCAAATACCAGCATTAGAGCAATAAAAAATGCCAATGGCAAGATAAGCTCTAAGAAATACGGCAAGTTATAACCAATGATGGTAAATAATAAACCGATATCTAAATTACCTTCAGCTGCGATACCAAAATATCGTATCAAACGACCGCCAAGCATCATCACCACTAAAAAACCCAAGACCAATGCGGTCGTTGAGGCAACTTGTTGGGTCATATAGCGGCGTAATATCACAGTAGGCACTCTTAGCAGTTAGCGTTTATGCGAGTTACCGCATTTTTATAAAGGATTTGAGTCGCTAAAAATCGACTGTATGAAGATAAAAAGACTGACATCAACTGCCCTGCCAATTCTATATAAAATATAATAAAGACTAAGTGCTCGTACGCAGGGAGCCGTGTTTACTATAACCGATAATGCTAGCATATTTTGGTAAAAAATGACGGTGAAATGTGTTTGAAAACATTACCTATACCTTGCTCACTGCGCAGGTGTCAAACGATATGCTACACTACTGTCATGGCTCAAATAACACTATAAGCCAAATGATTTATCAGGATAAACTATCCTAACAGACCCTATATTGTCATCACTCTAATAAGGATAATTATATGAATATTAAATTAACGCAAACTCTACCAAAAACCCATACACAAAAGATTCTGAAAAAAGAAGCCAAAAGTAAAGACGCCGCCTGCCTTGTCGTTTTAATCGATGATAAAAAAAATATCTTAGCTGAGTCGGTATTGAGCGATTATCAAACCCGTATTGAGCAATTGATTGAAGTATCACACTTTAATGGCAAAGCTTGTGAAACCGTTGCTGACTATGCGCTGGCTGGCGATAAAAAAACCACTAAAGAAAACCCAGTACAGCTGTTATTGGTCGGAGTGGGTAATGTTGATAAATTGCGTCATAGTGTCCTAGAAAAAATTGCCAATACTATTTATAAGAGTACTCAAAAGCGTGTTGACTCTATCACTGTCGCATTAGGTGATACCTTAGAAGAAAACCAGTTTGGTCAATTTGCGCTGAGCCTACTGGCAGCAAGCTATCGTTTTGACAAGTACAAATCCGAGCAACAAACGCCTGTTTTAACCGATATCTACTTACTGGCAGATCCGTCTTTAGAAGATTCGTTAAACTTTGCACAAGCGGTCTTTACTGGTCAAAGCTTGACCCGTGATGTCGCCAATGAGCCGGGTAATATCTGTTTCCCAGCGTATATGGCTGAGCAAGCACAGGAACTGGCAGCCACCTATCCTGACCTATTAAAAGTCACCGTATTAGGTGAAGACGAGATGTCAGCACTGGGTATGAACTGCTTCTTATCGGTCGCGCAAGGCTCTACCAAAGAGGGCAAGCTGGTGTTAATGGAATATCGTGGTCAGTCTAATTTTAGTGCTACTGCAGATACTAGCAAAGCCACTACCAACAGTGCAAAAGTTGCAAGCAGCCTAAAAGCACTGGCTGATAAACTACCTAGCAAGAAAGCCGCTAAAAAAGCTGACCAAAATAGCGAAGACAATGCCCAAAGTGCAAACAATGATGCACCTATCGTTCTTGTCGGTAAAGGCGTGACCTTCGATTCAGGTGGTATCTCAATCAAACCGGGTGCGGCGATGGATGAGATGAAATTTGATATGGGTGGCTCTGCTGCGGTGCTCGGTACCCTAAAAGCACTATGTGAAGCGCGTCTACCTATCAATGTTGTCGGTGCACTAGCTTGTGCTGAAAATATGCCATCAGGAGAGGCGACGCGTCCAGGCGATATCATCAGAGCAATGAACGGTAAGTCAGTTGAAATCCTAAATACCGACGCTGAAGGTCGTTTAGTATTGTGCGACACCTTGTGCTACGTACAGAAGTATTATCAGCCAAAAGCCATCATCGATGTCGCAACCTTGACCGGTGCTTGTGTCGTAGCTTTGGGCAATGTGCGCTCAGCAGTCTTTAGTAATGACGAAGATGTGTTGTTTGACTTAGAAAACGCGAGTCATTTATCTGGTGATCTTATCTGGCACATGCCGATGGATGACGAGTATCAAGCGCAGATTGACTCGCCTATCGCTGATATGCAAAATATCGGTGGTAAAGGTGCCGGTGCAGTAACAGCAGCATGTTTCTTATCGCGCTTTATAGAAGAAGGTCAAGCATGGGCGCATTTAGACATCGCTGGTACGGCATGGATTTCAGGTCAAGACAAAGCCGCGACTGGTCGTCCAGTGCCATTATTTATGCAATACTTAAAAAACAGTGCAAATATGGCATAATTTATTAATGAAAACCAATTAATGAAAATCAGTTTATGAAAGTTAGCTTCTATGTATTAACTGAAAATAAAGCCCAAGATATCTTGGGCTTTATTTTCAGTTAATACATAGAAGCTAACTTTCATAAACTGATT
>NZ_DATIRM010000023.1:0-2597 GCF_035469765.1 Psychrobacter sp. | reverse complement strand
ATCACTCTTTGGATATCTTGCTCGGTTGCCGTAGGGTAGGTTGCTTCCACTTCGCCAGTAGCTGGATTGTTAACTTGATAATCGCTCATAGCTATTTCCTTTAGTTTAAAATGTCTTTGGGTTCAAAATCCATTTGTGTTTATATTTTCATGCTGATAACTTCGGCTGCTGCTGAGTAATACAATGAATATTACCGCCGCCAAAGACAATCTCTTTCGTTTGTACTCCCACTACCTGATGGTCAGGAAAGACTTTTTCAAGCTGTGCAATTGCTAAGCTATCATTTATATCATCATATTGAGGTACGATAATGGCCTCATTACAGATCAAAAAGTTGGCAGAAATGGCTAAGTCAGTATCGGCAAGAACCAAGCACCTAAAACTGGTAACACCTTAACGGATGAGCAGCGAGAGCTCCAAGAACTGCGTAAAGAGAATAAGCGCTTGAGGATGGAGCGCGATATTTTAAATGAGGAGGGATAAAACGAAGCACTGCTTCGTTCCGACGCAAGACAAGAGCTATGCTCGAGTGAGGCTTCAGCTCTGCTGGCATTAGACAGTCTGAACGGAACGGATACCGCTGATCAGGCAGCTTGCAGAGCAAGATAAACGGTCAGTAAAAGTCTTCTGTGCAAGCTGTTTGGCGTGATGAAGAGTCGTTATTACTATGGAATTCAGCCAAAGCCCATCAGTCTTAAAACTATTAAACACAAGGCATTAATCCATCAAATATTTAACCAATCCAAGCAGTCAGCAGGTGCTCGTAGCATCGTTGCCATATTAATAAATAAACATAACATCAAGCTGACTCGCTATATGGCAGGTAAGCTCATGGCGCAGATGGGCCTTAAAAGCTGCCAGTTAAAGACGCATAAATACAAGTATGCTGATGACGCGCATAAAACGCATAACAATATCTTAAATAGAAACTTTAGCCCAACGGCGCCCAATCAAGTCTGGACGGGTAATGTGACTTATATTCGTATCAAAGGTGGCTGGTTATTTAGCTGTTGTTTTAGACTTATATGCTCGGCATGTGGTGGGCTTTGCCGTATCAGACTCCCCTAACAGTATGCTGACCGCTAAAGCGCTGTAGATGGCGTACCATACCCACATGAAACCAAATGATGTGCTGTTTCATTCCGATCAGGGTACCCATTACACCAGCAAGAAGTTTGTTGAATCTGTGGCTAGTTGTGACGGCATGATACAAAGTATGAGCCGTCGTGGAAACTGTTGGGACAACGCACCCACTGAGCGCTTCTTTAGAAGCTTTAAAACTGAATGGATGCCAAAGGGCGGTTATGAGAATATTGCTGAGACTAAAAGCGCCATTATTAATTATATCTGGGGCTATTATCAAAACTTGAGACCACATAGTTTTAATGATTATTTGCCTCCAGCAGAAAAAGAGAAACGTTACTTTAATCAAAATCTCTTATCAGCTGTTCTAAATTAGTTGACCACTACACTTTGGGCTTGTCCTTGACCAACCTTACTTTATTCACTGTTTGCTTATTTAGGGTAGGTTTAGTAAGAGGGCCAAAGCCCTTTTTGTATCTTTTTACTGCTAAAGCATCAGCTGCTGCTTGTTCTTCTGCTAATGCCAGTTCATGTAGATTTTGATAGACGGCTAACGTCTCATCAATCATTTCACGTATGGTAAATTTGTTGGTCATCTCAGGACGAGTCACGCTTTCTAGTTGATTACGTACCGCTTTACACAGCGCATTGGCATTGTATTTTTTGACCAAACCTTGCGGATACAGTGGCCGCAGGATTTCACTAAATGCCGCTTGATCCCAGCCAATGACCGGTGTACCCAGATGAATGGCCTGTAAGGCATTGATACCGATAGACTCGGGTTGATTGGCAAGTGCCATGACGATATTTGCCGCTGATAACCATTCGCGCATATCATTACGCTTACTACCCACATAGGTGATGTGATCGGCAAGCCCTAAGGTATTGCTGCGTTGACGAAAATCCTCATGCGCAACATCGCCTGCTCGGTAATCTTCATCCATAATAATGGCATGAATATTGGGGAATTGCTCTTTCAGATTGCCCAAGATATCAATCAGCCATTCTTGTCCATACTCCTTACCAATGATGGTTGGAAATACCAGCCATTTTTTATTTTCAAGCTCAGGATATTCAGCAAAGGTATGACGCAGCCAATATACCGATGGGTTGTGCCGATAAGGATAGCGGCGCGTATCAACGCCGCGGTAGATACGCTTAATCACGCGAGGGTCGAGTTCCTCGCGGCGCAGCCCTTTTTTGAGATAATCGGTCACACTATCAGACACAGTAATAATGGTATCGACGTCGAGCAGAGCTTGTGAGTATTTATTGATTGGGTAAAAACCATACATGGTCGAAACCAGTTTTGGTCGACGTTTTACTCGTGCATGGCGTAGCGCTAAATGTAGTATCCATGCAGGCGTGCGAGAATGCACATGAATGACATCAGGATTATATTTTTCAATCAAACGTCGAAGTGGCGCAACCTGTAACAATGACAGCCAAGACTTTTTATTCATATATAGCTGATGATAGTGACTGCCATCACGCTTTAGGCGTCTGACCAAATC
>NZ_DATIRM010000022.1:0-3271 GCF_035469765.1 Psychrobacter sp. | reverse complement strand
AAAGATATAGCGTAGTGGCAGCTTTAAATCGCCCAGTTTCCATACTTCTGGAAAATCACCTGTGGTCGGTGCTTGGCTATTAAGCACGTCCTCATCGGTAAAGAACAGATACTGAGTATCGGTTTTTTCAACCTCAGCACGCCAGTCTTCAAACGTTTTACGGCTTGCAATATGCTCAGGGATTTTGTTGTCATAAAACTGATACAGCGATTCTTCATCGACCAATAAATCACGGCGGCGTAATTTATCCTCAATACGTTCAATGTCAGCAATTTTATCCATATTATGCTGTAAGAACGGCGCTTGTCTACCTAAATTTCCAGTAACCAGACCATCTCGGATAAATATCTCGCGTGACTCGCTTAAATTGACTTGCTCATAGTTGGTCAGCTGCTTACTGATAATAATCAGACCGAACAAACTGATCTGCGCATAAGCTTTGACGCGACCAGTTTTTTTAGACCAATGCGGTTCAAAATAGTGATATTTTAATAAGTTACCCGCAGCCGATATAATCCATTCCGGTTCAATCTTGGCAACAGTGCGCATAAAGACTTGTGAGGTTTCGACCATCTCAAATGCCATGACCCAAGGTGGTATTTGCTTAAATACCGTACTGGCTGGGAATATTTTGGCTTTTTGCTGACGCGCTGCTAAGTATTCGCCACGATTTTCAGTTTTATGGGCGATAATGGACAATAAGCCTGTTAATAAGGCTCGATGCAAATTGGCATACTTCACCGCTTTTAGCGCTTCATCATCAACGCCCGTTGGATCGCTATTGGCTAATTCATCATCTTTAGTATTAGATTTATTATTAGTGTCAGCCGTCAGCTTAAGCTCGGTAACCATTTGCACCAGCTGGCGATGGGTCTGGTGCCATTCACGTACCCGCGGGAAACTAAGATAATTCTTTTTAGTAAACTGTTTGCGCTGATTGCCAGACAGCTTATTACCGTCCTCATCTTTTTCAAACAGTACTTTCCATAAACTTAAATAAAATAAGAAGTCGGAGTCATCTTGGCGGAATTCTGCATGCTTTTGATCGGCTTGAGTGCGCTTATTCGCCGGACGCTCGCGTGGGTCTTGAACCGCAAGCGCGGCAACCACAATCAGCATTTCACGGATACAGTCAAAGTCGGAGCCAGCGACTAGCATACGCGCCAGCCTCGGATCGATTGGCATACGTGCCATCTGCTGTCCGATACGAGTCAATTTTAGATGGTCTAAACCTTGTCGTTTTGACTTATTGCCTACATTGTTAACTGCTTGCTCATTTTTTTCGACAATTGCACCAAGCTCATTTAGTAGTTTATGCCCATCAGTGACTAAGCGACTGTCAGGTGGCTCAATGAATTCGAAATCATCAACGCTACCTAGGCGCAGATTTGCCATTTGCAAAATAACTGAGGCTAAGTTAGTGCGAAGAATCTCTGGCTCGGTAAACTCTGGACGACCAGTAAAATCCTCTTCACTATATAAGCGAATACAAACACCAGGCGCAACACGACCACAACGACCTTTCCGCTGATTGGCTGCTGCTTGTGAGATAGCCTCAATCGGCAGGCGCTGCACGCGTGAGCGATAAGAATAACGAGAAATCCGCGCAAAACCCAAATCAATCACATAACGAATACCGGGTACGGTCAATGCCGTCTCAGCCACGTTAGTGGCGATAACAATACGCCGACCGCGACCTGAGGGCTGAAAGATACGCTGCTGCTCTTCATAAGTCTGGCGTGCAAACAACGGCAGCACTTCGGTATGCTTAGGTCCATGACGCTCAAGTACTTCTTGTAGCTCACGTATCTCAGCTTCAGTCGCTGCAAATATTAAAATATCTGCTTGATCAGCATGACCTTTATTTTGTGCATCACTAAAGCACTCTTCAACTGCAGCAACCACCGCACGCGGCAGATTCTCTTCAAAGTCGTCATAGCTGTCATCATCCGAGCTAGTTACTGGCTCATCCGTTAATGGACGATAACGCACTTCGACAGGGAAACTTCGCCCTTCAACATTGAAGATAGGTGCCGGTATGTTACGTTTTAGCTTGTTATCATAGCGGCTAAAGTACTCACTAAAGCGTTTAGTATCTAGTGTTGCAGAGGTAATAATAACTTTTAGATCAGGACGTTTGGGTAATAGCTTTTTTAGATAACCCATAATAAAGTCGATGTTTAAGCTACGCTCATGCGCTTCATCAATAATGATAGTATCGTATTTACTCAAAAAACGATCATGACCCAGTTCAGCCAACAAAATACCATCAGTCATGAGCTTAACGACTGATTGTGCCGTGCCCTGCTCATTAAATCGAATCTTAAAGCTGACAGTATTACCGAGCTGTTCACCCAACTCTTCCGCAATTCGGTTAGCAACACTTCGAGCTGCCAATCTTCGCGGCTGTGTATGCCCTATCTGCCCACGTATACCGCGACCGGCTAGCATTGCTAATTTAGGCAGTTGGGTCGTTTTACCTGAGCCTGTTTCACCTGCAACGATAATCACTTGGTTATCAATGATTGCCTGAATTAAATCATCACCACGTTGACTAACAGGCAGATCCTGATTCAGTTTCTCTGCCAGCTTATTTGGAATGCTATCTATACGTGCTTGCACCGCTTGTTGTGAGCGGGTTTTTAACTGTTCATATTGGGCGCGTTTTTTATCAAAATCATTACTGCTTTTAGCGTCATGTGTGTCATCCGTATTGCTATTTTTATTAGCAGCGGGCTTTTTAGGCGATTTTGCACGTGCCAGCTCACGCTCAAGGCGACTGAGATAATACTCATCTTTTGCGAGCATAGGTAAATTAGCAACAGAAACGGCATATTGAGCATCTACACTCTCTTTCTGCGGATTTTTTGTATCGGCGTTCAGATTTTCCGCTTGTACATGCTGGCTGTTTTCTTGATTTTCTTTTGAAGTATCAGGCATATTTACTTAGGCTATTTATTGTTTGGAAGTGGTTAGATTATGGGGATAATTGAGCTGTGATTCAAGTTACTCGTGTATGGTCTAGACTGGTGTTATTGCTAATAAACAGCCTTAAATTCATAAAACAACCAGAAATCCCTTAGATATATAGGGTGAGTAAACTTATGTCTGAAAACGTACAAATACATAAGCGACGATCAATATTATCACAGCGCTAATTTTTTAAGATTTTTAATACTTACATATCCTACGTATTCTTTATCTTCTACAATATCTATAGCTGCATCAAGCACTCTAGCAAGAGGCTCGATAATGATTTTAACATTTGGGA
>NZ_DATIRM010000021.1:0-3249 GCF_035469765.1 Psychrobacter sp. | reverse complement strand
TTCTTTATCTACTGGCTAACAATGATAATATAAACAATGGCAGTCAGTTTGAAGATAAGCTGTTTTCTGAGTTGCCTGAAATACTCAATGCAGGCGATTTGATTGTTTTTAACGACACCAAAGTGATGAAGGCGCGCTTATTCGGTCAAAAAGATACTGGCGGAAAAATTGAAGTATTAATTGAGCGTTTGGTTACCCTTTCAGATTTAAGTAGCGCGGATTTAGACGCAATAACGTCAAATTCTGACACCATAGACATGACGATTATTGCAGAAAAACATATCGCTCTTTGCCATATCAAAGCCAGTAAAGCTTTGAAACTTGGGCAAGGGCTTGTACTTGCTGATGGTCATATGAATGGTATGATGATTGGACGTCGAGAGAACTTATTTATTGTAGCGTTTGATGCGCCCATTCTGCCTGATTTAGAGCTGTATGGTGAGCTGCCCATCCCGCCCTATTTTGAGCGCCATGCCGATGCCACGGACAATACTCGCTATCAAACTGTCTTTCATGACCCTGCCAAGCTTGCCAGCGTCGCTGCCCCGACAGCCAGTCTGCATTTTGACGATATCGTATTAAAAAAGCTGGCTGCAAAAGGTATTCAGACTTCTTTTGTTACCTTACATGTTGGTGCTGGTACGTTTGCTCCGGTAAAAACAGATAACCTGCTTAACCATACGATGCACAGTGAATATGCACATTTGCCTCAAGCCACTGCCGACCTTATCAATCAGACCCATGCCAATGGCAAGCAAGTCATTGCTATCGGGACTACTGTCACACGTGTCCTTGAATCGGCTTATCAAAAAACCGCAGTCGATGGACAGCCACTCTCTGGCTGGTCAGGTGATACAGATATTTTTATATATCCAGGTTTTAAGTTTGGCGTCGTAGATAAATTACTGACCAATTTTCACTTGCCAAAGTCTACTTTGCTCATGCTAGTGTCCGCGTTTGCCACGAAAAAATCTATCGAACAGGCTTATCAACATGCCATCGAATCCGAGTATCGGTTTTTTAGTTATGGTGATGCCATGCTGCTTGATAAAAAAGTTGACTGATGTGTGTAAGTATTAAGCCTGCAATTCAGTTATTGGTCACAACAGTGGTGGAATAAACTGGTAAACTAAACAGTATTTTGTTATAACAACACAGACAACTTTTACTCCAAAGGGCTGCATATGTCTTGTCATTTACCTTATCGCTTGACTAGCATACATCGTGCAGTATCGATGGCACTGTTTTATTCAATAAGTTATGCAGCCTTAGTATCTAGCGCCCAAGCAGCGACCATTGGCAAGACGGTCGTTATTTCAGCTCAGCACGAACCTTTAGTTGCCAGTATTATGGTAACCGATATTGAAAACACTGACTTTTCAGCCAGTTTGGCAAATTCCGCCATTTATCAGCAAATGGGTCTGACCCCAACTGACTCCATGATCGTACGCTTTCACTCGACTTCAGCTACGAGCGGTCAAGTTTTTATCACCACTACCAAACCTATATCCAAACCCTTTGCTGATGTGGTGTTAACCATCAATGACGGCAATCAGCGCAATGTCATTCCAAAGACATTACTGATGTCACTGAGTGATAGCTTGCCAATTGCCACCGCCAAAAATATCGTAACCGGTGCAAAAAAGCCCAATCTACCCGTGGTTTCTACCACCAACGCGCAGCCACTCACTGTTAGAAAAGGCGCGCCACCACCTCTATTTCCTTCTAATTCGTCGAAATCAACGTTAAGCGCGACAAAATTACCTGAGCGCAATGCTCAATCGTCTCATATACAAGCGCCTGTTATTCAGACGCCGAGCGTTCAAGTATCAAGCTCCAAAATACTAAGCGCTCAAGCAACGACTATATCGTCTGACTCACCGACAGAAGTTGCGACAACAACACAAAATAATACCACAACTTATGCGCCTAGCCACTTAGAGATCGGTCGATTAAACAACCCTGTTGATATGAAAGCAAGTATCATGGTGGCGAGCGAAAATAATAATAATGCGAATTTAACTGTCCCATCAAATAACATGCCTTCTGCTACTAGCGAAACTGATAAACAATTTGATATCTTAAACATACAAATCACTCGTCAGATACAGCCGAAGACCAGAAGCGAGACAGGCTTGGTAGTCGCGGCTCCCATGACTCCCGAAAACTTAGTAGTGAATGAAACTGCGCTCATAAACAAAAACAAAGCTATTACCCCAAATAGTAGTAATAGTGTTGTCACCACAGCCTCTCTCAATAGCGTGCCATCCGACTCGAATGCTTTGCAACAAGCAGCAATGTCCAAAACTTCTGTTGCAACATCAAGTAAGTCAGTTGGCGCTGAGATAAATTATACAGTACAGCGTAACGACAACTTATGGGTTATTGCCCAGCAAATCGCAGAGAAAAACGATATTGATGTTCAAACTGTGATGAAAGAGATTCAGATGCAAAATCCTGACGCATTTATTAATAAAAATGCCAATCAATTAAAAGCAGATGCACAGTTAAGCCTGCCAAATTACGATGTGCTACCATCACAGCAAAAGCTTGAAGCTGCCATTAGTGCTCAAAGACAATATAGAGCCGCCAATACACCTGTCGCAAAAAAACCAACTGTACCAAAACCTATATCTAAATCTGAGACTGCGCAGACAACTAAGCGCACTGAAAAACCGGTAACCACCAAGACCCAAACTTTGCCACAAGCACAGTTTTCTGTCCTTGCTCCCGTTCATGAAGGCAGTGCAGATGGCACTAAAACCAAGGCAAGCGTAGCAACAGGCAATGGGCTTAGCACTGATGTATTAAGCATACTTAAATCATCCAGGCAAAGTACAGCCTCACAAGCTCAGAAATTATCAAAAACCAGTGGTACGCTTGATAGCTATACTCGAAAATTACAATTACAAAACCAAAAACTGGCTGAGCTACAAGCTCGTCTCGAAAAATTACGCAATCAATAATTGCCTAACAGATCAATGCAAGCAGCTGTGATCGTGGGCGTGGGAGTAACTATGGACAATATGCTATATATCATCGCCGGATTGGTGATCGTTTTACTCATCGCGGTCTTGGTCATGCGCAAAAATAAAGCGCAAAAACCATCAGGACAGTCGGGTATACAAGATGGTAAAACCGAGTCTTTATCAACGCACGCTAGCTCTAAAAGCACGCTTGCCCAAACAGCTAACAATAATGAGAAGAAGTTTGATCATATCGATATCGCTCAGCGTTTTATAAATCAGC
>NZ_DATIRM010000020.1:0-11089 GCF_035469765.1 Psychrobacter sp. | reverse complement strand
TGGATGAGATGATATAAATAGTCTGCCGTAAACTCAGCTGATAATGGTTCAGGTCCTAAATGGTTTAATAATTTATCACCATAATCCTCAAGCCATAAGATAGAGCCAAAGCGTCTGGGGTCATAATAGTGTAGCTGCGTTTGGGTGTTGTCACTACCGATAAAGCTCATAACCAAGTGGTCATGTTTGCGCTTATCGCTTGCATGACTGTGTTGTTGCAAGCTACCTGACATACCAAGATGAACCAAAAGCTGTCGCGGTTGTAAAGCTGTCGATTGAACAGAAGAGGTATTACTGCCAGCTAATGGGATGAAATTTAGGATTAAATACTTTGCTCGTCGCTCAACGCTGTCTAATATGTAATCAACCAAATCTGCTAAATTATCAGGCATCGACCAACGCAGTTTGGGTTGAAAGACTTTTACGCTGGTGACTTTTTGACCTAATAAGGGCGTCAGACTGGTTTTTGTCGTTTCTACTTCTGGCAACTCAGGCATAGTATTTTATTAAATCTCTATTAAGGATTGAATGTATTTTTGGAATATAATATCAGTAGTCTCGTTAAGCAATCGCACGGCGAGCATGTAAGATACCGTGCTGCTGTTCAAGCTTGGCAAGTAACTTGGATAAATGTGCTAGCCCCGACACTTCAATATGAAACTTTAAAAAGGCAATGTTATCATCATTGCTCAGTGTTTGAACCTGACGAATATTGACGTTTTCTTTGTCAATAATTTGGGTTAAATCGCGCAATAACCCACGTCTATCATAGGCTTCTATATGAATATCAACCGGCTGATAGCGACCTGATTTAATCTTCCAAGCCGCTTTGATTTCGCGTTCAGGATCACGTTCAATCAAGCGTAGATATTCAGGGCAACCGCGATTGTGCACGCTGACACCGCGCGACAAGGTAATATAACCCGCAATAGGCTCACCGTGCACCGGATGACAGCAGCCTGCCAACCCAACTTCAATGTTATCCAAGCCATCTATTTGGATTTTGTAAGCATCAAGCTTACCTGAATCTCTTTTATCGATAATAGGGGCAAAATCTTCTTCAGAGCTTTCAGGCTCTAGATGCAGCTGACGAGAGATATGACTGGTAAGCTGATTTAGACCAATTTCACCCGTAACCAAACCAACCACGATATCGTCAGTATTATTGACATTAAAATGCTGCGTATAGTCATTTAAATCAATGCTATTTGGGTGCACCGACAAGCGCTCAAGCTCTTTACTGAGCATCTGACGACCGATTTCAATATTCTTATCGCGGTCTTGTTTATTAAACCATTGACGCAGTTTTGAGCGGGCACGGTTGGTATGAATATAGCCAAGTGAAGCCACCAGCCAATCACGGTTAGGCTCCCGTGAGGATTTGGTAATAATCTCAACTTGCTCACCTGTCTTGAGCTGATAGGTCAGCGGCACATAACGCTGATTGACCCGTGCTGCTTGGGCGCGATTACCGACTTGCGTATGAACATAATACGCAAAATCCAGTACCGTCGCGCCCTTTGGCAACTCAGTGATATCGCCATCACGACTAAAGATATATATACGTTCGAGCTCATCAAAATCAACCAATTGCTCTTCGTCATCATATTCAATCTCCTCTAATTCATCACCGGTTGATAAAGATGAGCGCGGCTGATTATTGATAGACAGCAGTTGACGTAAAGAGCTGATTCGCTGATTAAGGTAATTGTCCTTTTTGTTTTTGAGCCCTTCTTTATAGTTGACATGGGCGCACATACCAAGCTCGGCTTCAAAATGCATCTCTTGAGTACGAATCTGCACTTCAAGCGATTTGTTTTCTGCAATAACAGCAGTATGCAGTGAGCGATAACCGTTAGACTTTGGGTTGGTAATATAGTCGTCAAACTGTTCAGGAATATAACGCCATAACCCATGTACCAGCCCAAGGACATGATAACAGTCTGAAGGAGTGGTCACCAAAACGCGCAGTGCACGGATATCGTATAGCTGATCAAAAGATAAGCCTTTGAGCTTCATTTTTCGATAAATAGAATAAATGTGCTTGACGCGCCCTGAAACTTCGGCCTCAATACCAGATTCTGCCAAAGACTCATTAAGCCTATCTTGTACGCGTTGAATATAGGATTCACGCTCGCTACGTTTTTCTGATAATAGTTTGGCAATTTCTTTATAACGATCAGGAGCAAGGTAGCGAAAGGCTAAGTCTTCAAGCTCCCATTTAAGCTGAGCAATACCCAAGCGATGTGCCAAGGGCGCGTAAATGGTCATCACCTCACGCGCCACACGAGTTTGCCGAGCTTCATTAGAAAAGGTCAGCTCGCGCATAGCAAAAGTACGTTCAGCAAGCTTAATCAGTACCACCCGTACATCGTTGGTGACTGAGATAAGCATGCTATAAATATTTGATAATTGATCCCGCTGATTATTCACAAAGTGATCTTCTAAGCGCTTATTGCTTTCGATAATCTCAGACAATTGACCCATTGATAAAGTATCTTTAACCAAGGTTGAGATATCAGTGCCAAACTTTTTTTCGATGTCGCTAAGACTAATAATTGATTTGCGCGCACTGCGATAAAGCATAGCAGCGACTAAAGCATCTTCATCTTGATAAAGGTAAGTTAAAATATCTGTCATGCCAATACCGGTTACATAAGCGCCTGAACGCTCTGATTCACTGGTATTCATATGCTTTCGGATAAAATCACAGGCAGCGTGAAGATTGGGCACAGATTCTTGCCCAATACGCTTGGCGACATTATCAAGCCAAGTAGGTACGTCAATATTGATTTGATCTAAGTCAATGGCTTCAAGCTCTTGCTGAGAAAACGTCGCTGATTCATCAAGGATTTTATCCCTTAAATAGTCGTTTTCAAGATTTGGGTCATGACTGTAATAAGCGTAATTGACAGAGCGATCAAAGGTAGTATGAAGCTTATGAGTGGCCAGCTGATATTTAATATCTAGTGGAATTTGGGCATAGCTGTTGGCAGACTGATGAGAGCGTTGACTCGCAACCAGCTGCGCCGCCAAAGTTGCGCTGTCGGCGTGCGTGGTTTGTCCATCTACCAGCGGTAATCCTTCACGAATCTTTACCATAGCCCACTCCTCTTAGCCATTTTGACTTGATGATAACGCCATCTACAATGCTAGAGCTAGACATGAGCTTGCTATTGATAAACGGTCAGTTATAAATCAATACAGCTGCTAAAAAATCCGTTTTTTAGCAGCTATAAAATCAATTATAGGAATCATACATAGAAACATGAGCACGTAGACTCATCATGTTTTTTTAAAATAAAAACAGTGGCTATTATTATGGCATGTTGCGATGACAAATCAAGCAAGGCTCTGTAATGATAGCGTTAGCCGCATATGCGAATAATGCAGATATCATTCTTAATTTGTATCTATTAACGCCTATAAAAATCATAGGTTAATACCACACTCTGCCATCACATACGGTTTAAGCAGATACTTTTTCAAAGCGCGCGATTGACTCAACGTGACCAGTATGGCAAAACATGTCCATCACGCCAGCATGTGTTAAACGATAGCCCTGTTCAAGCAATGCTTTAGTATCACGAGCCAGCGTAGCAGGATTACAGGAAACATAGACAATCCGCTCAGCGTTAAACTTAGGCAAATATTGCATAATCTCCCACGCGCCAGAACGCGGTGGATCAATAAGCAGTGCATCAAACCCTTGGTTGGCCCACGGTTTATCCGTACAGTCGTGTGTCAAATCTTGGCTATAAAACTCAGTGTTATTAATGCCATTGCGGCGCGCATTATCAGCGGCGCGTGCGGTCATGGCTTCACTGCCTTCAACACCAACGACCGAGCCGGTTTCACCAACCAATCGTGCTAGTGGTAAGCTAAAGTTGCCCAAACCGCTAAATAAATCTAGAACGCGTTCACCCGCTTTTAAATCCAATAAATCACAAGCGAGCTTGGTCATTTGACGGTTTACCGACAGATTGACTTGGGTAAAATCGGTAGGGATAAACTCAAACGTCAAATCATACTCTGGCAATTGATAATATAAGCGGCCAAACTGCTCGCTTAAATCATCTGTATCTTTCAATGCAATACGCTGAATGCTATCCGCACCCTTTGATTGCAAATAAAGCTGCCAATTGCGCGCCGCGAAAAATACCTTAAGTTTATCGATATCAGCATCTGACAATGGCTCAAGATTACGCACAATCAACGCGACTGGCTGATCACCGTCAGGCAGCTCCGGCAAATGCTCACCCATTGCCAATTCAAGCTGCGCAATCTTATCACGGCTCTCTAAAGTGCTAATAAGGGTTTTTAAGTTTTCAATCTCAAAACCAATACGCGGATCTAAGATATGACATTCATTTAACTCTGCTAAGAAATTACTTGAGCGCTCACGGAAGCCGACCAAAGCAGTTTCTTTTTTGACAACATAACGTACACCAAGTCGCGCTTTGGTACGATAGCCAAGGCGATCACCGACTACCGGCTCAAGCCAATGATCAGGTGCCACATTGGCTTGATGCACCAACATCTCAGCCAAGACAGATTGCTTAAAGTTAATTTGTGCATCTGGCTGCCAATGTTGTAGGTTACAGCCACCGCAAACACCAAAATGCGGGCAGGGCGGTACAACGCGTTCGGGATTTGGATTGGCAGTGATGCTCACGGCATCGCCTTCTTCAAAGCTGGTACGGCTATTGGTAATCTTGACCAATGCACTTTCACCTGGCAGCGCAAAGCTGACAAAGATTTTTTTGCCGTGCTTGTCAGTGATATGACCGTCAGCTTCTCCAAAACCATTACCATATACGGCAACGCCGCGACCATCGTGTGATACGCCATCGATAGTAAAAGGTAGTGGTTCAGCATCTTTTAGACGACGACGTGTCTTTGATGATGGCTTAGATTTTTTCTTACTAGGCGGAATCGTAATGGTTTGAGTATCATTTGCCTGTTCGGTCGCATCTACGTTGGTAAGAGTCTTTAAATCGGTGGGTTGCATAAACCTGCCTATAAAATGAAGGTGTTAAAAATAATAGCAATTTTAACATATAAAGCTGCCAAGGTATTAGACGCTCACAAAGTAAAAAAGCGATGACTATAAATTTATAATCATCGCTTAGAGACAGCATTTATCAGTAAGCTATTCAGCTAATATTTTTAGAATTTTTAGCTGTTAAGCCAATCATTCAAAAATGCCTGATGACGTGGCGTGCCATCTGCTTGGGCAAATTTAGTTAAATAATCACGACTTTGCTGCTGCCAAACGGCAAAATCTGGCAAAGATAGCTGACCGGTCAAGCGCAGCCAGCGCAGATATATCAGCCAAGTATTCATCACATCAGACTCACAATATATCGACAGCGTTTGCCAGTCATTATTGCTGACAAGCTCGCCAACCATACTGCCATCGACATCCGTCTTACCGGGTAAACCATATAGACTAGCAACAACATCCATTGCTTCACGGCGACTGGCACCGTATTGGCTGAACCTATCCATCAAATCAATATGGCGAGTATGGAAGCGATTGACATAATTATCAAAACGCATGTTTTTGATACGTGCGCCTTCTTCAAATAACCACGGCGCTGCCAAATCATATTGCATGGCACGATAAATAAGCACGGGAATATCAAAGCCTGAACCATTCCAGCTGATCAGTTTAGGCAGTTTTGCAATATCATTAAAGGCGCGAAAAAACTTAGCAAGAATCTCTTTTTCGCTAAATTTGTCTGCAGTGAGAGAAAATAATGAAAACGTACCATCCTTAATATAAAGTGCAGAGATACAGACAATGCGCTGTAATGGCAAACGCATAAAATCATGCCCAGCTTCTTGTATGCGAATGGCAGTTAACGCACTTAATGTGTCTGCGTCGTTAAGCTCAGCCAATTGCGGATAGATGCGGTGGGCAGCATCGGTATCTGCAACCGTCTCAATATCAAAGACCAGTATAGGGTCAGACGAAAAAGCTTGTGACATAGAGTTTTCTGCCTAATTATGGGTTGATAAAGCTATATTAA
Organism: Psychrobacter sp.; assembly: GCF_035469765.1. Lineage (GTDB taxonomy): Bacteria > Pseudomonadota > Gammaproteobacteria > Pseudomonadales > Moraxellaceae > Psychrobacter. Next base: position 5,054 of record NZ_DATIRM010000020.1, on the reverse strand, counting down.
ATGCATTTATCGTATTGTATACAGATTATCTTATTTTACGTTATCTAAGCTGTCATCAACACTATCATCAACATTATATAATCCGGTCGATAAATAACGATCACCGCGATCACAGACAATAAAAGCAATAACCGCGTCAGGATTTGCCTTAGCGACTTGTGTAGCCGCCCATGCTGCTGCACCAGATGAGACACCCGCAAAGATCCCTTCGGTTTTAGCCAGCTTACGCATATAGACTTCAGCGAGGCGCTGATTGATATCCATAATCTCATCGACTAGGTCGGCATCAAAAATTCCTGGCATATAAGCGGCAGGCCAGCGGCGGATACCAGCGATAGCTGCTTCCTCATCAGGCTGTAGACCGATGATTTGTATATCAGGGTTTTGTTCTTTTAAATACTGTGCTACGCCGGTAATAGTGCCGGTAGTGCCCATAGAGCTAATAAAGTGAGTGATTTTACCCTCTGTTTGCGTCCAAAGCTCAGGACCTGTGGTCAAGTAATGTGCCTGCTTATTATCAGGGTTATTAAACTGATCTAATACAATCCCTTTGCCATCCGTTTGCATCTGTAGTGCCATATCGCGCGCGGCTTCTATCCCTTCTTCTACCTCAATCAGCGTAGCGCCATAAGCAATCATAGCGTCTTTACGTTCTTGGGTTGAGTTGCTTGGCATAAACAAGGTAATCGGATAGCCACGCATCGCCGCTACCATAGCTAACGCGATACCAGTATTGCCACTGGTGGCTTCAATCAACATATCCCCCGGCTTGATATCACCGCGCAGCTCTGCTTGATAAATCATGTTAAAGGCAGGGCGATCTTTGACAGAGCCAGCAGGATTATTACCTTCAAGCTTGGCAAGCATGATGGCACCATTGTCAATCTGCTCTTGCTCAGGTAAGCGCTGCAATTTGACCAACGGCGTTTGACCGACGCAATCAGCAAGGTCAGTAATCTGAGTGATAAAGTTGGCGTTTAACGGAGCCTTAGCGGACATAAAGTATCCTTAGTGATATCGGTTTCAAATAGTTTAACGAGATAGTAACGCGCTGTCTGTAAAACCATGCGTTAAAGGTGACAGTCGCGTTTTGAAAATTGGTTTTTGATAATTAGATAGTATGGTGGTATTGCGGTGTTAAATAACCACGTATTAATAAATGCGCTAACAATAATAAGTGAATACGGTGCGGCTGTCAGGTGTTTATTGTGGCAAATAAAAATTTGTACCATTATAACCTCTCGTTTTTGACAGCGCTTAGGCATAGAGCTTCGATAAGGATTGTCTAACCGCCGCTGATAGAATCCTGTTAAGATAATCGCAAGCGCTATAATGGCTTATTTATAAACGCATTGTAAAATATCGGTAGCAAAAACAGCAGTGGAGAGAATATCTAGCATGGCTTACAAAAAACGTTTTGATACCAGTAGTGCCTATGGTCAGCTGGTGATACTAGTGTTTTTGCCTATCTGTTTAATTGCGGCAGTGGGCGGTATTCTGGTGTTTTATGAAACCATGCGTGCCAGTAATTCAGAGCAAGCAGTGTTGGCTGAGGCGGTGCTTATCCGCTATTCTCCAACGATTGCAGAGATTGTCCCTGAATTGCTAGCGCAAAATGATGCCAAGACGCAGACGTCAGAAAAAAACAATGAAGGTATTACTGACAATGTCTCAGAAGCTGCGATGGCAACACTAGAGGGTATCCAAGATAAACTTGGGCGTATGCGGGCGGAGCAACATGTCCAGCGTATCGCCATTGTCAATCAGAGCAATGACGTACTCGCAACAGTTGGCTACGGTACGTATGAGGCGTGGCCTGCAATAGATCCATCAGAGCGTTTTTTAGCGCAAAAACCAACCCCTATCGGTACTGCTTACGGCAGTATATTGGGTGAGTTTGATGGTCAAACGCTGTGGTTATTAGTCGATATGGATAATGAGCCGCTGTATATCGCGCGTTATCGTATCGCTATGGCGCTGGTGATTACCGGCTTGTTCACGCTGTTAATTCTGCTACTAAGTTTAAATATCTATTCAAAGCGCTGGATAGCACCGATTTATGAGCTGCGCTTGCAACTACAGCGTACGCATGTCGATAACCTTTATCAGCCTATTCCGGTTGAATCAAATGGTGAGCTGAATTTATTACAACGAGATTTGGTTCGAACGTTACGCCGTTTATATGTCAGTTTTCAAGAGCTTAAAGACCATGCGGAGCAAACAGAGGATGATTTACGTCTTGCTTTTGATGAGATGGAGATGCAAAACATCTCGATTCGTAATGCACGTGATGCGGCAATTTCAACCAGCCAAGCCAAATCAGCGTTTTTAGCCAATATCAGTCATGAGCTACGTACGCCACTCAATAGCATCGATGGCTTTATCAATTTGCTGGCGCGTCATGGTGAGCTTAATCCTGAACAAGACCTGTATGTACAAACCATCCGCAAATCGTCCGCGCATTTATTGGCATTAGTTAATGATGTACTTGATTTCTCCAAAATCGAAGCGGGTAAGTTGGTACTTGATCGTCATGAGTTTGACCTTTATGACACCATTTATGACGTGGTTGATATGCTGTCTCCAGTCTCTGCCGAAAAAGGTCTGCGCATGGCGGTACTCTTCTATAACGATGTACCAATGCGTATCAATGGCGATGCGCTGCGCCTCAAGCAAGTATTGACCAATATCGTCGGTAATGCGATTAAATTTACTGACAGTGGCGATGTCGTAGTACGCGTTAGTTTAGACGACTATCAAGACAATTATTTGATGATTAGCGTGCAAGACAGTGGTAAAGGCATCTCGCTGTCTGATCAGAAAATGCTTTTTCAAAGCTTCAGTCAAGGAGATCCATCCATCACACGCCAATATGGTGGTACAGGACTGGGACTGGTCATCTCTAAGCAATTGACGCGACTGATGGGCGGCGATATTGGTTTTTATGACAATATGCAAGAAAACATCTCTAATCAAGGCGCGACGTTTTGGTTCCGTATGCCGGCACATGTTGATGTGTTAGAGGCAGCAACTGGACAAACCATTGAGCTGCCAGTATTAGCACCCTTGGCAAGTGCGACCGATGAGTTTAATGTGCTTATTTGGATTAACCATACTGCGTCTATACAAGTACTAAAAGCTAGCTTGCATCATCTGCCCATTAAGCTAACACAAGCCAACTCATTACCGGGCTTGCTTGAGTCGTTAAAAGAGCGGGGTAATTATTGGGATTGGGTCATTGTCGATGATGATACCCAAGACGATATGATGGCATTGCTTAAGCAAATCCGTCTGCATTATCAAGGTAAACTAGCCGTCTTTGGTTATCAAGTTGCCGCTGATCAAGCACTACTCAATCGTTACCATGCCAATATCTTGTATGAGCCATTAGACAAGAGACAGCTATATGCGATGCTCGATACGCAAAAGCGTAGCGTACCTACTGGTATTGCAGAACCACGTTGGAAAGGCGTTACCGTATTGGCAGTTGACGATCATTTGCCAAACTTACTGGTGCTTGATGCGCTGCTGAGCGAGCTTGGTATTCATGTTATTACGGCCAGTAACGGATTTGATGCGATAGAGCTAATCAGTAAACAACAAGCGAAAAATATCAAAGCTGCCAAAACTGAAAAACAAAGCCTGTCGAAAAAAACTCAAATCTCAAAAGCGGTCACGCGCGATGATGTCAGTAAATCAGCGGTTAGCACGTTACATATCGAAGACGCAACGATAGAAGAAAAGGGTAAGGCACAGCATAAAGACAGCATCGATCTTATCTTTATGGATATTCAAATGCCACGTATGTCAGGACATGAGGCAGCACGGCAAATCCGTAAAATTGAAGCGTCAGACAGTCATATTCCCATTATTGCTCTGACTGCACATGGATTGGCAGATGAGCGCGACAAGCTGATTACCAGTGGTATCAACGATTATGTTGGCAAGCCCATCAGTCAACCGCAGCTGCTACAAGTATTACAAAAATGGCTTGGGCGTAGTGCCTCGTCATCACCATTAACGGCAGAAAATGATAAGCATTCACAAGGTTTTGGAGTAGAAGGTGACTTGCAAGTATTAGAGTCAAAAACCATTGACGCTCAAAATATCAACGCTCAAAATTCTGATGTACCAAATATGATGCTGCAACCTTCTTCATCTGCGCTTACAAATACAGCGCCGCCTACCTATCAAATGATTCGAAGCGAGCAGGTTCAGAATTATAAACCTACCAAGATGAGCAACGAGAAAAGAGTGACGCGACCTTTGTCACTGAAAAAAATCCGTGATGACTATCTGCGTGACAGTCAACCACGTGAAGACTATCGGCGTGAAAACCTGCGCGAAACGCAGCCACGCTATGAAAACCTGCGTTTTCAAGAACAAGCACAGGCGGCATTTGGCGCACGTCCTGTGCAAACGCTCGATGATAATAAAGATGAGAGGTCAGTACATACTTCTTATCTGCCACAAGAGAACAACTTAGAAACCTCCGTATTTAATACCTTGGATATTCTAGATTGGCAAGATGCATTGACGCGATCAGCCAATAAGCCAGATCTTGCTGCCAAGCTCATCATTATGATGCTTGATACTATTAATGATGAAAAACAAGCATTGACGCAAGCATGGGAGGCACACAATCGCAGTATGCTTGCGCAAATTGCCCACCGCATATTGGGCGGCAGTCGTTATACGGGCGTGCCACAACTGCGCCAAGCCAGCCAAGATTTAGAAGATAAGTGTTTGTTAAATATCCAACATACCACGCCTGCACAGTTTGCAATGCTAGAGCCTTATTACGAGGCGTTATTAACGGCTTTAAACAACTTACAAGCGCTGGATTTGTCAGTTTATCCGCAGCTTAATTACCATCGTCTGATTGAGAATGACATGACTTGGAAAATGATTTAAGCAGAAGGTTTTATGGTATTAAAGGTTAAAGGGATCGTGACAGTCAGATATTGATAAGGTAGCGTGGGAGCAAGGCTGTTAATATCAGCCTATATATAAGCTATTATTTCAATTATTAAGGATGATTATGCACACTATCG
>NZ_DATIRM010000019.1:0-5156 GCF_035469765.1 Psychrobacter sp. | reverse complement strand
ACATAAAAAAACCTCAAAGCTCATTTAACTTTGAGGTTTTTATGTTCTAGGTACTGCCAATAGTTTTAAATTACTTAAAAGCGTTTTTTGAAACTCTTAGGCGCTTGGTTTTGTAGCTCTTGCATCTGTTTTTGCATCTCTTCGGTACTTGGCATGTTATTTGGATCAAGTCCCATCTGCTTTGCCATTTGCTGCGGGTTCACATCTTTGACGCCGCCTTGCTGACCACCACCAAATAATGGACCACCACCGCCGCCACCTGCTCCGCCGCCGCCCATTAGACCTTGCATCGATTTCATCATTTTACTGATGCCCTCAGGCTTTGAAATCATTTTCATCATTTTTGCCATTTGCTTGTGCTGCTTGAGCAAACGATTGACGTCTTGAATCTCACGACCTGAGCCTGCAGCGATACGGCGCTTACGACTTGGATTGATTTTATCGGGGTTTTTACGCTCAAACGGTGTCATCGAATTAATCAATGCTTCCATCTCACGCACTTTTTCTTCGGGCTTGGCGTCTTCGACGGCTTTTTGCATATCCGAGCCGCCCATACCTGGCATCTTATCTAAGAAACCTGCCATGCCGCCCATACTTTTCATTTGCTGAAACTGCGTCAATAGATCTTCAAGGTCGAACTCGCCGCCCTTTTGCATCTTTTTCGCCATTTTTTCGGCTTTATCACGGTCAATCTTTTGCTCAACTTCTTCAACCAAACTCAGTACGTCACCCATACCAAGAATACGTTGGGCAATACGTTCAGGATGGAACAACTCCAATGCATCTAGTTTCTCACCGCGACCCAAGAACTTAATCGGCTTACCTGTGATGGCACGTACAGAAAGCGCCGCACCGCCGCGAGCATCACCGTCAGTCTTGGTCAAAATAACGCCCGTTAATGGCAGCGCATCATTAAAAGCTTTGGCAGTATTTGCCGCATCTTGACCGGTCATCGCATCAACGACAAACAAGGTCTCAGAAGGATTAACCGCAGCGGTTAACGCTTTGATTTCATCCATCATGGTTTCATCAATAGCCAGACGACCGGCAGTATCAATAATCAAGATGTCTTGATACTGGATTTTAGCTTCTTCGATAGCCCGTAGCGCAATATCAATCGGTTTTTCATCAGTACTTGAGTTAACGAACTTAGCATTTACTTGCCCTGCTACTTGCTCAAGCTGGGCAATCGCCGCTGGACGATAGACGTCAGCGGATACCAACATGACTTTTTTCTTATGGCGCTCTTGTAAAAACTTGGCCAATTTACCAGCAGTGGTGGTTTTACCAGCACCTTGCAGACCTGCTAATAAATAAACGACAGGTGGCTTGCCAGTCATCTCAAGCTGCTGATTGGCACTGCCCATCATTTCGGTCAGCTCATCATGGACAATTTTGACAAAAGCTTGACCTGGTGCCAACTCTTTAAGCACTTCAGCACCAAGCGCTTGCTCTTTCACACGCTTCACAAAATCACGGGTGACCGGCAGTGCGACATCGGCTTCTAATAGCGCCATACGCACTTCACGTAAGGTGTCTTTGATATTATCTTCGGTCAATTGACCTGTACCTGCGATATTGCGCAGGCTCGACGATAATCGTTCTGTTAAAGTATCAAACATAAATAACTCTCAGTTAAAATAATTCTTTATGAAACTTGGCGCTTAGTAGAGATTGGCTTCGGAAGTTAACGCACTGATAAATACGATTCGGGTATTGGTATCTGATGGCGAGTACTAAAGCCCAATTGCCAAGCATTTATCAGGAATACATAAGATGGTGCTCAATTGATTGCCATTTTATGATAAATTGGGTAATTATTCTAATAATACCACTTTAGCATTAAATTAAGCGCGTATTTTGCGCGCAAAATGAGATGAGGTTCTTTATCTTGCAACTTGCATTCTTACTTGCTGCGATGGCTTACCTCTTAGTCAGCATCTATATTGGTTGGGCGCTGATTCAGGATAAACCTATTCATAAAGGCATAAGCTTAGGCTTATTGTTTGTGGGTATGTTGGCACACGCAGCGCTACTTTATCCGCACGTGGTCACACTCTACGGGCTAAATTTCAATCTGTTTAATATCATCAGCTTAATCAGTTTGTTTTTTTTGTTTTTTTACGTCATGTTTTCTCTGTATCGACCAATTGTTAGTCTTGGCATATTGGCGGCACCGACTGCCCTTGTAGGTATGCTAATTGGTTATGTTGGGCGTGCGCCTTATCGTCCGATTACGGATATTAGCATTGGGCTTGAGGCTCATATCTTGCTTTCGCTTGCCGCGTATTGTGTGCTGCTGATGGCAGCGGTACAAGCGTTGTTCTTACGCCTACAGATACGTGAGCTTAAGCATCAATCTATTCACCGCTTTTGGGTAAATAAGCTACCGTCTCTTCAAAGTATGGAAAGTTTATTATTCGATATGCTGTTGGTCGGCTTTGTTCTACTGAGTATCGCACTAGGGATTGGTTTTATTTACGTAGAAGACTTGATGGCACAGCACCTTGTCCATAAAACAGCCTTTAGCCTACTGTCATGGTTGCTGTTTGGCGCGTTACTTATCGGTAATTGGCGTGCTGGATGGCGCGGTAAACGTGCCGCTAATATGACTATTTATGCTTTTATATTATTAGCCATTGGCTTTGTCGGTAGCAAGTTTGTATTAGAGATGATTTTATAAATGCCATGCTATAAATACAGTTATAAGAGCTGTTAGGAAAAAGAGATACAAATAGATTATTAGCGGTATTGCTCGCTAATAACCTATCCTTCTATTGCATAGCCATTTTTATCACAACGATTTTAATTAAAAACCACCGTCTTATTACCCGCGACAATCACCCGATTCTGCACATGCCAATTGACCGCGCGTGCCAATACATTGCGCTCAATATCACGACCAATAGCACGTAGTTCGGTGACGCCTTGACGATGGGTCACACGGTGCACGTCTTGCTCAATGATAGGTCCTTGATCGAGCTCAGCAGTCACATAATGGGCGGTTGCGCCAATCAACTTCACTCCTTTATCATAAGCTTGGCGATAAGGATCCGCGCCGACGAACGCTGGCAAAAATGAATGATGAATATTAATAATCTGCATTGGCCAGCGCTTCACAAAATCTGACGACAATATCTGCATATAGCGCGCTAATACCAATAAATCGTTACCCGCCATCAATGTATGAATTTGCTCTTCTGCCTCTACTTTATTGTCTTTGGTCACTGGAACGTGATGAAAAACGATACCAAAATTTTCTACTGATTGGCGTAAAGCAATATGATTACTCACCACGCAGGTAATCTCGCAATCGAGCAATCCGCGCTGATGACGCCATAATAAGTCCAATAAAGCATGATCAAATTTTGATACTAGAATACCAACTTTGGTTTTAATGGCATTATCATGTAAGCGCCATTCCATATTGTGGCGTTTGGCAACGGTATGCGCAAAACTGGCTTCAAAGTTATCGATAATCTCGCTCAATCCTGCCAAAGCAAACTCTAAACGCATAAAGTATTGACCGCCTTCGTGGGCAGTTGAGTACTGATCTAGCGTAATAATATTGCCGCCATAACGATGAATAAACTCAGATACCGCTTGTACGATACCGGCTTGGTCACGGCATTTGATTAATAGTGTGGCTGTAGCAGTGATAGCGGGAACCTCTTCATGTGCCACTTGAAGTGACGTTTTTGGTGAAGTAATCGTTGCAGTGTCTGACATAGTACGCTCAATTAAAAATAAAACTTGCTGCTTACTTTGAATATCACTAGCAGCATAGGAAACCAACTATTCTAATCGTTTTTGCAAAAATTTGCTGATTGAGTTGGTTGTATTTGGTTATTGAAATTATGATATGCAAAGAAATTTTTAAATAATCTCTATATTTTAAAGGCTTTATTCTTACCTTCCCAGATTAGGGACATACCCTAGTGAATTAGTGTTTACTCTTCTATTGTTTTGACTATAGTATAGCCAGTTCAATATAAAAGAGGTACGTTCAAAGTAGCGTTTTGCTGGGATAAACTTCCCTCGCTTGCTGTGCGCTTCGCACTCCAGAGGCTTCGAAAAATTTATACCAGTGCCGCGTCAAAACATGATGTATCTACTTTATTTAGAATAGACTATAGGTGCAGATAACGAGTGAGTTGTTATTGGTAAAAACATTAATAAAAGAAAAGGTATCTTTTTTAGTAATGCTGAATAGTATAACTTACAACTAAAAAGTGAATCCTTATTATTAAATAATCAATAACATAGGGCGCTCATTTCAGGGTATAATAGCCACCCTTTAAACCAACAACTATCACAAAAATATTTGAGTATTCATTACTTTTATGGTATAAATGTCGGCTTTAAAATTTTCTGAATTGGTTTGCCTGTTGTTTGCCTTTAATGACAGTAAATCAGCTCAACATTCATATAGTTTTGTTTGGTGCAAAGCTGCCGCTTGCTGTGTCCATGCCGCAAATACGTGCAACTTGCCCAGACTGGTATGAGAAAAACTCATACCTCATAGATTAGGAGTTCGCCATGTCTAGAGTTTGCCAAGTGACTGGAAAGCGCCCTATGGTGGGTAATAATGTTTCGCACGCAAACAACAAAACCCGTCGTCGCTTTCTACCAAACCTTCACCACCATCGTTTTTGGGTAGAGTCTGAAAATCGTTTTGTACGTCTACGTGTGTCTACCAAAGGTATGCGCATCATTGACAAATTGGGTATCGATAAAGTGCTAGTAGATCTACGCGCACAAGGTCAAAAAGTTTAAGTAAATATTGGCAGTCTAATCTATCGATGAATATCGCTATTTAGGCTGCTGTTATGCTGAAGATTTACTAGCTCATATATTTATGGCTGGCTATTATCTACAGCAACTTAATACTTTAGATTTGTACCTATCGATTGAAGACCGCTCATTTACAGGAAAGCTATCATGAGAGATAAAATTAAATTAGTATCAACTGCTGGTACTGGGTATTACTATACCACTACCAAAAACAAGCGCACTATGCCTGGCAAAATGGAAATCAAAAAATTTGATCCAAAAGTACGCCAGCATGTGCTCTTTAAAGAAGCAAAAATCAAATAATCCCCATTTTTATAAATGGTTTTATTTGAACAAAAAAAGGGTTTATCAATTGATAAACC
>NZ_DATIRM010000018.1:0-6020 GCF_035469765.1 Psychrobacter sp. | reverse complement strand
GCTACTATTCCGCTGGCTAACGTCAGAGCGTAAAAACGCTTATTAACGTAAATAATATATAGTCCTTTCAGAGTAAAATAGACTCGCCTTTAGTGACGGGTTATCGCTATTATAAATATAGTCGGTGAAAAGTAATATCGATACAACACGTACTGCTGGTGCAAATTTTTCTTGCTTGCTGTGCCTACGCAGACAGAGGCTGCAAAAAATTTACACCAGCAATACTGTAGCGACTTTAAAGTATTTCAACTATAGCAATAAAAAAAGCGCCTGTATTATTACAGACGCTTTTTTTATTGACTTGCTTTAATCTTTTAAAAGATACGGTTTAGACCATTTAAGGCAGCAACGCGATAGGCTTCTGCCATTGTTGGATAGTTAAAGGTCGTATTAACAAAGTATTCAAGCGTGGCATTACATTTCATCACCGCTTGTCCGATGTGAATAATCTCAGAGGCATGGTTACCGTAGCAATGAATACCTAAAATCTCTAACGTCTCACGGTGGAAAAGTATTTTTAAGACGCCCGAGCGCTCACCAATAATTTGCGCACGCGCCAAGTGTTTAAAGAATGCCTGACCTACTTCATATGGGACTTTAGCATCGGTTAATTCTTGTTCCGTTTTACCGATACATGAAATCTCAGGAATGGTATAAATACCCGTCGGTACGCTTGATACTGGCTCTGCATCACGATCGCCGACCATAAATGCCGCAGCACAGCGCCCTTGGTCATAAGCGGCAGAAGCTAATGATGGCCAACCGATAACATCGCCCGCGGCATAAATATTTTCAATTTCGGTACAATAAGTGTCATCAACTTTCAACTGACCACGGCTATTGGCTTCTAAACCTAGACATTCTAAGTTTAAACCTTCAGTATTACCTGAGCGTCCATTTGACCATAAAATCGCATCGGACTTAATTTTCTTGCCGCTTTTTAGATGCAAAATCACACAGTCATCATGCGTTTCTAAATGATCAATCTCTTCATTGCTACGTATGACCACACCAAATTGACGGAAGTCATGCGCAATGGCATCACTGATTTCACTATCAAGATAGCTTAGCAGCTGGTTTTGGTTATTAATCAAATCTACTTTATAGCCAAGACCGGTAAAGATAGAAGCATACTCACAGCCAATCACGCCAGCGCCATAAATAATGATTTTCTTAACCACATAATCCATCTGGAGAATTTTATCAGAATCAAACACGCGCGGATGATCAAAGTCTAAGATATCAGGGCGATACGGACGGCTACCGACAGTAATGATCGCCTTATTAAAGGTGATGATCTCAAAAGTATTTTCATCAATTTCGATACGTATCGTGTTTTTATCGATAAAATTTGCCCAACCATGAATCACTTCGATTTGGTTGCGTTCGTAAAAGCGGGTGTGCGTCTGAACCTGTTGAAGAATCACTTTGCGAGCTTTGGCTAACACGATATTGAGCGGCACTTGATGATAATCCATCGCCTTGGTAAACATCTGGTCACGGCGAAAGTTAATCAAGTTAAAGACTGACTGACGCAAAGCCTTACTTGGGATAGTACCAACGTGGGTACAGTTACCGCCTACTTGCTCACGTGGGTCAATAACCACAACTTTTTTACCAGATTTGGCAAGTTTCATGGCAGCAGCTTCCCCAGCAGGACCTGCGCCTAATACGACCGCATCGTATTCAAACTCATGCTTATCGCTTTTTAAACGTTGTGAGTCTTTGGTAAAACCAGATTTTACATCAATACGCGTATCATCCAGTGGATTGACCAAATCTGGATGATGCATGATGTCTTCAGTGACTTGCTCATGCGTTTGCTCGATTTTCTCTTCTTTGTTTTTATCTTTAGTGTGTTCAAGAGTTGGCGGACGACCGCTCTCTTTATTAGACACCTCAGTTTTGCTGTCCTTACCAGTATCGTTGGTCGCGTCGCTTATAGGTTTGCTTCCCATCGTATCCTCTTTATTAATTTATGAATCTATATTTGTAGCACGCAGATGCCATCACCTGTATCAGTATTTAGAGAAAACACCCACTGTGCTAAAATTTGCCCACCATACGTGGTGATACATTATTTTGCAATACAACTATTACGGTTCTATTCTGCTGACTGTTTTTCGATAATGCTTTTTTAAAACTCGATGGCAATCACTATGAGATTGATGATATTACATTAGCCAATACGGCGTTTTAGACCGGTCATCTGTAAGATGCGGGTGGCAATCTCTTCAACGGACATCTCTGACACATCAAGACTTGGAATTCCTTGCGAGATATAAATACCTTGTATCGCGCGCTGCTCTTGCTGACATTGCTGATAGCTTGCATAACGACTGCCAGCGCGACGTTCTTGGCGGATTTTGACCAAGCGATCCGTATCGATGATCAAGCCAAACAGCTTGTTTCTGTGCTCACGTAAGGCTTTTGGTAGCTGATTATCGCTTAAGTCTTCTTCAGTCAGCGGATAATTTGCCGCTCGAATACCAAACTGTAACGCCAAGTATAATGAGGTCGGTGTCTTACCGGAGCGCGATACCCCAATTAGAATAATATCTGCTGCATGATAATGACGGGTACGTGCGCCATCATCGTTATCTAAAGCAAAATGTACTGCATCAATACGCTCTTTATAAGTCTCAGAATCTACATCATCATGTGCATGACCTGAATGCCCATCTGGCTCCACCCCTGTCTCTTCTGCTACGCGACCAATCAAACCTTCATACATATCTAAATTGCAGCTGTGCGCTGAATTGATTTTTTCACGAATTTCAGGACTGACAATGGTATCAAAGACTAAGGGTAATAAACCATCTCGCTGATAGGCGTTGTTGATTTGTACCACTGCATCTTCAGCGCGCTCTAGATTATCTACATAAGGTAAGACACGGGTTTCAAATGGCACTGAGCCAAATTGACTCAATATCGCACGCCCAAGCGTCTCCGCTGTAATCGCTGTACCATCAGAGATAAAAAACGCGGTTCTTATGTTTTGGATATTATCGACTTCTAAAGCCTGCTTATTCTGAATTGTAGCCGTAGATTGTGGGGATGAATGGTTTACGTACATAACATTGATACCTTTGTTTTAATCTTGGTTGAAACCTCAATAGCAGCCTTGAATTTTTCGCATTTAGCCTTTAATCATTCAGTCATGTGCATCTGAAATTTATGCCTTATATTATACGCATAATAGACACTGAATAGTAACCGATGTTACAGGCGTACACTTAGCAACTGACTTTCAGTACAAGTTAAGAGTGACACGTAGCCAAATACAGTCTGCTGATATAAATTTAATATAAGCATTAAATATATAGGTACTAAACGTAAAACTTAACGAAAAGCTCGATGCTGTCGCATTGCATTGCATTTTCTTTACTAAAAAACTTGCCGCCTTTACCAATAAATATGTAGCAAAACCCACAATTTGTACATTTTTCAGCATTTTTTTGGTTCAACCTCTCGAATTTCTCAAAATATAGGGGTATAATCGACCATTATAATCTTTACTAAATAACCTTATTTTCTGGAGTTATCATGGCAGCGCAATCTACAGCACTTGTAATCAATCTGGATCAGCTAGGAAAAGACGACATTGAGATGGTCGGTGGCAAGAATGCCTCGCTTGGCGAGATGATCAGCCATCTTTCTGATTTAGGTGTCAGTGTTCCAGGCGGCTTTGCCACCACTTCAAATGCATTCAACCGTTTTTTGACTGAAACGGGCTTGCTTGACAAAATCAATAGTGAGCTAAAAACACTAGATGTGAATGATGTCAATAAGCTTGCTGCTACTGGCAAAAAAATCCGTACTTGGATTATTGAGCAAGAATTACCAAAAGATCTTGAGCAAGAAGTACGTCAATCATTTGAAACCATGAGTGGCGGCGAAGACATCGCTGTTGCCGTACGTTCTTCTGCAACTGCCGAAGATTTGCCAGATGCATCATTCGCCGGTCAACAAGAAACTTTCTTGAATATTCGCGGTATTGATAACATCCTAATTGCTATTAAAGAAGTATTTGCTTCTTTATATAATGACCGTGCTATCTCTTATCGTGTACATAAAGGTTTTGAGCACGAAGGCGTTGCTCTATCTGCTGCTGTACAGCGCATGGTACGTTCAGAAACTGGTGCTGCGGGCGTCATGTTTACGCTAGATACAGAAAGTGGTTTTGATCAAGTTGTTTTTATCACGTCAAGCTATGGCTTAGGCGAAATGGTTGTACAGGGTGCAGTAAACCCTGACGAATTTTATGTATCAAAACAATTACTTGCTAACGGTAAACCTGCGATTATCCGTCGCAACCTAGGTAGCAAGCATAAAAAAATGATTTATGGTGATGAAGGTAGTACCACCAAATCGGTTAAAGTCATTGATGTCGAAAAAGAAGATCGTATGCAGTTCTCTTTATCAACTGAAGAGCTGACTTCACTTGCCAAGCAAGCAATGACCATTGAAAAACATTATGGTCAAGCGATGGATATTGAATGGGCAAAAGACGGCGATACCAATGAGATCTTTATCGTTCAAGCCCGTCCTGAAACCGTTAAGAGTCGTCAAGACAGTAATGTCATGGAACGTTATATCATTGACACGACTAACGCTAAAGTGTTGTGCGAAGGTCGCTCAATTGGTCAACGTATCGGTTCAGGTAAAGTCCGTATCGTCAGCAACCTAAATGAGATGGACAAAGTACAAGAAGGCGACGTACTAGTATCAGACATGACGGATCCGGATTGGGAACCAGTCATGAAGCGTGCTTCTGCTATCATTACTAACCGTGGCGGTCGTACTTGTCACGCAGCTATTATCGCTCGTGAGCTAGGTGTTCCAGCAATCGTTGGTTGTGGTAATGCTACTGAGCTATTGGTTGATGGTCAAGACGTGACTGCTTCTTGTGCCGAAGGTGATACTGGCTTCATTTATGAAAGTCAGATTGATTTTGAAGTACAGACCAACTCTGTTGAATCTATGCCTGAGCTTGCCTTCAAAGTCATGATGAACGTTGGTAATCCAGATCGCGCCTTCTCATTTACCCAAATGCCAAACGAAGGTATCGGTCTTGCCCGTCTTGAGTTCATTATCAACCGTATGATTGGCGTGCATCCAAAAGCGCTACTGAACATGAACAGCTTGCCACGTGAAATTGCACAAGCTATCAATGAGCGTATCGCAGGTTATGCTTCACCAGTTGATTTCTATGTGGACAAATTGGTCGAAGGTATCTCAACACTAGCCGTTGCCTTTATGGATCAGCCAGTTATCGTTCGTATGTCAGATTTTAAATCAAACGAATATGCTAACTTGTTGGGCGGTAAGTTATACGAGCCATCAGAAGAAAACCCAATGCTTGGTTTCCGCGGTGCCAGCCGTTATGTGTCTGATAATTTCCGTGATTGCTTCGAGCTTGAGTGTAAAGCACTGAAACGTGTACGTGATGAGATGGGCTTGACAAATGTCGAGATTATGATTCCATTTGTACGTACTGTTGGCGAAGCCAAACAAGTTATCGAATTACTTGAGAAAAATGGTCTAAAACGTGGCGAAAACGGTCTACGCATTATCATGATGTGTGAACTACCAACCAACTGCTTACTAGCAGAAGAGTTCCTAGAGCACTTTGATGGTTTCTCAATCGGTTCAAACGATTTGACTCAGTTGACCCTAGGTCTTGACCGCGATTCAGGTATCGTCTCACATCTATTTGATGAGCGTGACCCTGCGGTTAAAAAGCTGTTGTCTATGGCGATTGATGCTTGCCGTAAGCAAAACAAATATGTCGGTATCTGTGGTCAAGGTCCGTCAGACCATCCAGATCTAGCTTTATGGCTCATGGAGCAAGGCATCAGCTCAGTATCACTGAACCCTGACTCAGTATTAGACACTTGGTTCTTCTTAGCTGGTGAAGAAGTAAAATAAGCTGTAACGTTACGTCACAACGTTAATTCACACCGTCATTTAAGATACAACCATTAGGGTCTATTTGATTTTTTCAAATAGACCCTAAT
>NZ_DATIRM010000017.1:0-2958 GCF_035469765.1 Psychrobacter sp. | reverse complement strand
TGCTAAACCTTGAATACTGGGCTTACTTTGGCGACGACCAAAACTGTCTTCATAGTGCTCGTAGCGCATGGTACTTAATAATTTAAGATTAAATTTCTGTGCCATTTGTAAAGCCGCAATCGTTTTTCCAATTAAAATATTTGGGATACTAATCTCAACGATACTAAAGTGTTCCGTTAAACTAAATGAGTCGACGAAATACCGTAGCGATAGCCGTTTTGCCCAGCGCATTGCTGATTCTTTTTCGGGATGAAAAATATCATCAACCCCAATTGCTTGGAGAACTTTTTCGTGGAGCGGGTTGATACTGCGACTGATTAAATGCTTGGCTTTCAAGGTTTTAAACAGTGCCGTCGCCATCACATTTGCCCCTTGGTCTTCGCCAATCGCCACCACGACAATATCAGTATCCATAATCGGTAGACCGTTGACCGTATACTCATCGGTGGCATCCATGCAGATAGTATGGGTGATAAGCTCTTTATACGCTTCAACCTTTTGCATACTGCTATCGATAGCAATAACCTCATGACCTTGGCTGGTCAGCGCCATCCCGAGTGAAGAACCAAAACTTCCTAAACCTGCGATAATATATTTCATAATATTCCTTGGTACTTATGCAATCGTAAATACAGCAATAGGGCATGACTAATTAATAGTAATCTCTTCGGTTGGATAACGATAGTTACGTTGATGCTTGTTTTTAAGTAGGGCAATAAAAATAGTCAACATGCCGACGCGCCCAACAAACATAATCACTGAGACCACAAGCTTGCTAAAGGTTGATAAATCAGTCGTTAGGTTTAAGCTGAGACCTACAGTGCTGTATGCCGAAAAACATTCAAAAATGACTTTCATCAAATCAAGCTCAGGCTGATCGTAACTGATGAGCGTCACGCCCAGTCCAATGACCAATAATGACAACCAAATAATTGAAAAGGCACGACGAATAGAGATGTCAGCAATTTCACGTTGGAATACTTCAACTTTGGTCTGACCGCGCGCTAAGCTTAAGGTGTTTAAGACTGCAATAGCAAAGGTGCTGGTCTTGATACCGCCGCCCGTTGAGTTCGGAGATGCCCCAATCCACATCAAAAAAATGGTCAGCATAATGGTCGGGAATGCCAGCGCGTCCATATCAGCAATATTAAATCCTGCCGTACGCGGGGTAGCTGCCGTAAATAACCCCGTAATGACCTTACCGTAAACACTGCTATGCTCAGCAAGTATGCCATTGTATTCAAACATCAATACCCCAATCAGCCCGATCAGTAATAAGGCACCAGAGGTAATCAAATTGATACGACTATTGATACTGAGCAGCCACGGCTGATAGCCATAACGCGGATCATGAGGATGGAGCGCCCTTTGGGTACGGTGACGTAGATAACGCAGTAGATTGGCGACAATCAAAAAACCCATGCCGCCAAATAAGAAGGTAGTACTGATAATCAGCTGTAAAGGATAATTAAAGCGTAGCGACTCATCATATAAGCCAGCACTGAATGTTGAGAATCCAGCATTACAGAAAGCAGAGATGGCATGAAAGACAGAAAAAAACATCCGTTCAGAGAAGTTCATACCGGGTAAATCATAAATACTGATATAAATTAGCATAGCAGCGAGTGCTTCAACGCCAAAGGTGACATATAGAATAGACTTTAAGGTGGACACCATGTCGCCCAAACGCCGTGAAAAGTTCATCTCACTGATACTGAGCTGGGTCTCATAACTGACGCCACCTTTAAAAAAGTAGCTGAAGTAAGTCACAAAGGTCAAGATTCCCAAGCCGCCAATTTGAATCAGCCCTATAATAATAACTTGCCCAAAAGTAGTAAAACGCGTTGCCGTATCTACCACAATCAGCCCTGTGACGCAGACTGCGCTGGTAGCAGTAAATAGGGCGTCAACAAAGGATATAGGCTCAGTGGTAGCGTTAGGCATCATCAATAGTAACGCTCCAACCAATACCACTGATAAAAAACTTAAGATGAACAACTGACCAGGGTTTAAAAAGGCACGATTCAGATTAAAGTTATTGTCGGATATTTCACGAATAAAAGTAACAAACACGGCAATCTTAATCGCAATAAATCCATCAACTGGCATCGATAGCCCTGAGCGAGCTAATTCAGTGAAATGTACCGCCAGTAAAGCAAAAATAGCCACACTGGCTAGTAAATCAAAAATCGCTACTTTATTGACAGAGAGGCGCGTCTTTGCGCGAACATAGCGCCAAACCGTTGCGACGAATCCAAGTAAAATGATAATTAAATAAAAAAGGTGAAAAGCATGCTGTAGCCAAGATGATAGGGTAAATCCACTATCTACCAATGCGAATACTATTCCAATAACACTCATAATAACGGTAAAATTATTTAATAAGCGATACGCTAGGGCTGGATGCATAGCCTAATTCCATGGAAGAAATAACGATAATACTTATACTCCTTTTTTCTATTATTAACTAAGATTGGTTTTTAATAATCGTAACTAGGGCGTGTCATCAATTAAGCCAAATAACAGAAGAAACCAGATGAATAGCACTCAAGAAATGACAGGCTAACTTGTCATAGCGAGTAGCAATCGCACGATACTGCTTAATCTTGGCAAAGAAGTTTTTAATTAAGTGTCGCGCTTTATAGAGCTCTTTATCGAAGTCTCTTGGCTGCAACCGATGACACTTAGGCGGTATAACCGCATTGCCTTGTACGGCTTTAATCGGTTCAATGACACGGGCATCAGCATCATAAGCCTTATCAGCAAGCCAGGTTAGGCTAATACTGACATCGAGCAGTTCATCTGAGCCACACAGGTCATGAGCTGCTCCACCTGTTACATAAAAGCCAGTAGGATTGCCTAGCGCATCTGTACGAGTATGTATCTTGGTCGTCAGTCCACCTCGGCTTCGCCCAATGGCTTGATCCCTTTGTTTCCAGCGCTGTGCTGATGGGCTTT
>NZ_DATIRM010000016.1:0-13243 GCF_035469765.1 Psychrobacter sp. | reverse complement strand
TCATTGCGCGCCCGTACGATTTTTTATGATCCGAGTAAAGTCAGCGCTGATCAGTTATCCACTTATGCAGATTTGGCGGATCCAAAATGGAAAGGTAAATTATGTCTACGCACCTCGAAAAAGGTTTATAACCAGTCATTGGTTGCTAGCATGATGGAGCATTTAGGCGCTGAAAAAACAGAAGCGGTCATCCGTGGTTGGGTTGATAACTTAGCAACCGACGTCTTTAGTGATGATACCAGTCTACTAGAAGCTATCGCTGCTGGTCAGTGTGAAGTGGGTATTGCCAATAGCTACTACTATGGTCGTATTTTGGATGAGAAGCCTGATTTCCCAGTAAAAATATTTTGGGCAAACCAAGGTACGACAGGCACGCATGTGAATATCTCAGGTGCTGGCGTAGTAGCGGGTTCAGACAATGCTGATGGCGCATTGAAACTGATGGAATGGTTGTCTTCTGATGAAGCGCAAGGTCTTTATGCCAGCGCTGATAAAGAATTCCCAGTAAAAGTTGGGATTGATGAGTCAGAGATGCTTAGATCTTGGGGTCAGTTCAAACCAGATGATATCAATGTACAGAAATTTGGTGAATTACAAACCCAAGCCATTCAAATGATGGACAAAGCCGGCTATAAATAAAAGTCTGCCAGTCATTTAATAGAGTTATGATGCGTATGACACGGTAACAACTTATGATAACAATGCCAGAATCGTCTGCAAGTGAGAACAATACTGTCAATGAAAGTAATGAGACAGGCAATACGAGCAACTCTATTCGCCAAGACCATGCTACCCGTAAACGTGTCATTTCGAAATCAGTCTTAGGACTGATTTCGTTGTTTATGCTAGTACCGATTTTAATCGTATTATTGTCATGGACACAGCCAGTCGCTGATATTTGGGGGCATATGCGTGAGTACGTATTGCCGCAAGTGCTCAAAAATACGGCTATTTTACTATTAATGGTCACAGTGATTTCCGGCACGATTGGCACGGCATTGGCATGGCTTACGAGTATGTACCGCTTCCCTGGACAGCGGTTTTTTTCGTGGGCGCTGATGTTGCCTCTTGCGATGCCAGCTTATGTATTAGCGTTTGTCACAGTCGGTATCGTTGATTTTAGTGGACCATTACAAACCGCATTAAGAGATTTTGGGGTTACGGCTGCCATCCCATCGGTACGTAACGTATGGGGTGCAGGGCTAATCTTGTCATTGGCTTTTTATCCTTATGTTTATTTGCTGGCGCGCCAAGCCTTTTTATCTCAAGGTAGGCGAGCGATAGAAGCTGGGCAGATGCTTGGCTTAAGTCGTGGTCGAGTGTTTTTTCGATTGGCATTACCGCAAGCATTACCTTGGGTCATCGGTGGTTTGCTACTGGCAAATATGGAGACACTAGCGGACTTTGGTGCGGTGTCAGTATTCAATGTTGATACCTTTACTACTGCCATCTATAAAGCTTGGTTTGGGTTTTTTAGCTTGACGACAGCGGCACAGTTAGCAGCGCTATTAATTGGTGTGGTCTTCATCGTTGTCTTGTTTGAACAATATTGGCAAGCAAAACGCGGTAATATTATTACCCAAGGTAGTAGCCAACGTTTTGAAGTTAGTAAACCAGCTAAGCTTGCTATGACGCTGCTTTGTACGCTGGTATTTTTGATCGCGTTTTTGATCCCCTTTGCACAGCTTATCTATTGGACAGCGGCAAATTTTCAGCAAGATTTTGATGCCCGCTATATTGATTTTGTCACCAATAGCCTCATGATTGCTAGTATGACCACCGCGTTTATTGCTGTTTTAGCGATTATGATTGCGTGGATTAAGCGTCAATATCCGGATAAATCTACTAAGCTTATGACTACCTTAGCCAATTTGGGCTATGTGGTGCCGGGTACAGTATTAGCGGTCGGTATCTTTATTCCGATTGCTTGGCTTGATAATCAGCTGATTGCTTTTGGTATAACCTCTACGCAGTTTTTATCTGGCAGTGTGATTGTGATGCTGCTGGCTTTATCGACTCGTTTTATGACGGTGAGCTTTCAGCCGGTAGACCGTCAGCTTCAGCGCTTGACCGTCAATCAAGAAGCGGCTGCTAAATTGCTTAGCGATAGTCCTTTTCAGCGCTGGCGGCAAGTGATGTTGCCTGTATTGAGCCCAGGGGTATTGACGGGTTTGTTGATGGGTTTTGTTGAAGTCATGAAAGAGATGCCTATTACGTTGATGACACGGCGTCAAGGCTGGGATACGTTGGCGGTTCGAGTGTTTGAAATGACCAGTGAAGGCATGTGGGCCCGTGCTGCATTGCCAAGTTTGTTGATTGTGCTGGTCGGTCTTATTCCTGTTTGGATATTACTACGTCAAAGTGACAAGCAGGGTTAACGTATTTTTTAATTAAAATATTGTGCTTAAGTGATCGATGGATTTTAATTGGTGCTTTTCACACTTTTAACGTTTAATATTTTCAATATTGTGACGCTGGATTTTCTTCACTAATAGCTTACTGGTACTGTCTATGTATACTGACTTGATGCACGATTCAATAAATCCAGCAGACTCTGAGTCTGTAGAGCCTCAGAGCAAAGCACGATCAAATAATGTGAAAAAGCCACCTATTACCATCATGACTAAGGCGCAAATGGTGCAAGCTTTAGCGGAGAAAGAGTTACAACCATGCGCTGCTAGTTTAGATAGCGCCTTCGTTCAGCATCATGAAACCGCTACCACTCAACCGTATTTTAGTGTCCAAGACTTGGTGGTTGGCTATGACGATACGATAGTCGTTAATGGTTTATCGCTAAACTTGCAACAAGGTGAAATTGGTTGCTTTTTGGGTTATAGCGGCTGCGGAAAGACCACGGCATTAAGAGCGATTGCAGGATTAGAAGAGAGTCGCGGCGGTAAAATCACTCTAAACAGTCAGCGGCTAACAGAGCAAGCGGCGCGTGTTTCATTTGCCGTTGCACCCGCCAAGCGCGGCATGGGGATGGTGTTTCAAGACTATGCGCTGTTTGGACATTTAAGCGTGGCTAAAAATATCGCCTTTGGTCTCAATAAATGGTCGGCTGCCGACAAAAAAGCCCGTGTTGCTGAAATGCTAGCGCTGGTAGAGTTGTCTGAACACGCTGATAAGCGTCCAAGTGAGCTATCAGGTGGACAGCAGCAGCGGGTGGCATTGGCTCGTGCATTAGCACCGAAGCCTAAGCTATTGCTGCTCGATGAGCCGTTTTCGAACTTGGATGTGGTATTGCGTGAATCATTGGCAATGAATGTCCGTGATATTCTCAAACGTACCAATACTACCGCTATTTTGGTCACTCATGATCAAAATGAAGCGTTTGCGCTTGCTGATAAAGTTGGGGTTATGCATAAAGGTAAGCTGGTACAGTGGGCAACCCCAAGTGAGCTATATCATGAGCCAGTCAGCCCGTTTGTCGCCGAGTTTGTCGGTGAAGGCGCAATGATAGACGGCATCATCAAAGAAGGTCATGTCGAGACGGCGCTTGGTGATATTTATCGACGGATGGAAGTCTATGATGCGTCCGGTCAGCCGCAGTATTGCGAGTACGATTATCCGAATGGTACACCGATTAAAGTATTGGTGCGTCCCGATGATATTATCCATGACGATGACAGTACGCAGACTGCATTGGTTGTTGGTCGTGTATTTCGCGGTGCCAACTATTTATATCGCTTGCAGCTCGCTGATGGTCAAACAGTATTGTCTTTAGTCGCCAGTCATCATAACCATGAAATCGGTACACAAATCGGCATATTACCGATACTCGAGCATGTCGTGGTATTTGATGAAAAAGATATCAACGCCACCACGTGGTCCGAGTATGATAGGTCAGAGCGATTTGAGGACATATGATAGCGTTTATCGAGTTGCCTTTACCAAAAGGACGCCTGATACTTAATTTTTAAAGTTTTTAAGAGGCACGTATTTAAGAGACACGCGTCGCTAGTAGATGTAAGTAGCGACCAAGCCACTTATAGGGCTCCAATTGCGAGTAGCGTAACTCCATGCGTATGACCGCTTCAGGATCATTGTGCCCACCACGTTTAAGCGGCGAATAATCATGGAATACCCGCAGACCGCTGGAGACTAGGGTTTGATACTTATGTGCCTTTAGCCAAGCTTCAACCTCTTCCTTTGCAACTGGATGATTGGGCGTTAAACTCTTTTTATTGTCGGCTTTATAATCAATATTATCCAATAAGTTAAAATTGCCCATTATCAAGTTACGATAATCAAAACTTGCCGGATTATAAAAGCACAGTGATAGCGCCCCATTATCGGTTAATTGTTGGTCAAAAAAGTCCATCACCGCGGCAGGCTCTGCCAACCATTCAAGCAGCGCGTGACACATAATTAAATCAAACTTCTCCGTTTTATCAGCCAACTTTTCTTCAAGCTCTTGATACGGGCATACATGCCACGTGATATCCAATTTTTCATCGTTTTTACTGCACTGCATGACGCTCGTCTGCGCTTTCTCTAACATATTGGCTGAGATATCATTGATGACCAGTGTATGTCCTTGAGTAGCAAGTTCAATAGCAATCTGACCCAGTCCTGCACCCACATCTAAAATACGTAACGGTCGCCCAAGTTCGCTGCTCGTCTGCGCGCAGTATTCAAAAATATCACGGCGTAATACTGCTAATCGAATGTCTCCCTTTAAACCACCATAGACCTTTTTTTCAAAATGATCGGCAATCGTATCAAAGCTACGGTCCGTACGCGCAACTTTTTCTACAGCTTGTATTGTCAGATTTTCTGTAGAATCTAAGGGTTCATTATGGTTAATATCTTGAGGACTAGTTGGCATAAAAGGCTGTCTATATCGGAAGGTTTATGGTGGCGTATCGTACAATAAAGCAGGGCGCTAATCTAGCGTTGATAGCATTGGTGTCTTTTTGGGGTTGTTTTTAAATGGTATCAATCTATAACTCGGATTACGCACTATGTGAAGAAAATGGGTGTTAAATCTTATTGCTGAAATAACAGTCGTTTTATCTATAAAAATGGCAAAATTAGCCAGTCTAAACGAGTCTGTCGTTAAAGTCGTTTTGGTAGATATTGCTAGATTAAAAAGTCAGTGCTAATGAGCTATTTTGCTTGATTTTAATAGCAGCTAGAACCCCCTAAATCAACAAATTTGTGCTAAAATAGCTTCTTTTATTCAACATTAAAACTATCGCTAATTCTCTATAGATTTGAGTGGTTACTAAGCCTTTTTTGATGGTCACTGTATTTATAATATAACGGCGCTTTGGTGCCGTTATTGCTGCCCATTATTACTTAGATATGCCGATACTAGAGAGTAGATGTGAGTGAGGGAGTGTATATGAGCGAATCGGTCAGTCCTATTGCCATTGTGGACGAATTAAAGCAGTCCTATTTGGATTATGCGATGAGCGTGATCGTCTCGCGCGCGCTGCCTGATGTGCGTGATGGGTTCAAACCAGTACACCGCCGTGTGATGTACGCGATGCATGTATTGTCTAATGACTACAATAAAGCCTACAAGAAGTCCGCACGTGTGGTCGGCGATGTCATTGGTAAATATCACCCACATGGCGATAGTGCCGTCTATGATGCCATTGTACGTATGGCGCAGGATTTTAGTCTTCGTTACCCGATGGTTGATGGTCAAGGTAACTTTGGCTCGATTGATGATGATCCACCGGCGGCGATGCGTTATACCGAAGTACGTATGACCAAGCTCACCCATCAGATGCTTGCTGACTTGGACAAAGACACCGTCGATTGGGAAGACAACTACGATGGCTCTGAGCGTATGCCAAGCGTCTTGCCTGCACGTATTCCAAACTTATTGATTAACGGTGCTACCGGTATTGCGGTTGGTATGGCGACCAATATGGCGCCGCACAATCTGACCGAAGTGATTAATGCGTGTTTGGCTTATGCTGCAAACCCGCAAATATCCGCTGAAGAGCTGATGTCGCATATCTCAGGTCCTGACTTCCCAACAGGCGGTATTATTTACGGTCGCGCGGGTATCTTAGATGCTTATCGTACCGGTAAAGGTCGCTTGCATGTCCGTGGTCGCTACATTATTGAGCCAATGAGTGAGACGGGTGTCAACCGTGACCGTGAGCGCATTGTTTTCACCGAAGTGCCTTATCAAACCAATAAAGCCAAGCTGATTGAGCGTATTGCTGAATTGGTTCGCGATAAGAAAATTGAAGGTATTAGCGAGATTCGTGATGAGTCTGATAAAGACGGCATGCGTATCGCTATTGATTTACGTCGCGGTGAAACTGCCGAAGTTATCGTCAATAACTTGTTCCTACAAACGCCACTTGAGTCTAGCTTTAGTATCAATATGGTGGCGCTTGATAATGGTCAGCCAAAACTATTGACCTTGCGTCAGCTGATTGCCGCATTTGTCCGTCATCGTCAAGAAGTGGTGACGCGCCGTACTATTTTTGAGCTGAATAAAGCCCGTGTACGCGGTCATTTGCTCGAAGGTTTAACGGTTGCACTTGCCAATATTGATGAGATTATTACGACAATTAAAGCCTCTGCAAACCGCGGCTTGGCACGTGAAAACCTACTGAGCAATATTTGGGGTTCAGGTAGTGTTGTGGCGATGCTAAACGCTGCAGGTAGTCAGTCAGTACGCCCAGACTTTATCGAAGGCGAAGATCCAAAAGCGCCATTTGGTCTAATTGATAATCAAGCAAGCTATCGCTTATCACTTGAGCAAGTTAATGCGATTTTGGATATGCAGCTTCATCGCTTAACCGGTCTTGAGCAAGATAAGCTGACCGAAGAATACCAAGACTTACTGCGTGAAATCGCCCATTTAGAATCTATTCTTGGTGATTTTGATAAGCTAATGACCATTATCTCAAACGAGATGATTGAGATTCGTGATAACTTTGGTGATGAGCGTCGCACCGATATTATTGATTCACGTATGGACTTCAACCGTGAAGACTTGATCCCAGAGCAGACAGTAGTGATGACGGTATCGCGTACTGGCTATGCTAAGACTCAGCCAATTGATGATTACGTGGCGCAAAAACGTGGTGGTAAAGGTAAGTCTGCGACCGCGATGAAAGAAGACGATGTGATTGATCATTTAGTTGTCACGTCGACGCACTCCACTGTATTATGCTTCACGGATACAGGTCGTGTCTTTAGCTTACGTGGTTTTGAAGTACCGATTGCCAGTCGCGGTGCCCGTGGTCGTCCATTGGTGAATTTAATAGGCTTAAATCCTGATGAAACAGTCACAACGATATTGCCTATTCCAAAAATAGTAGAAGATCTATCAGTAAAAGGTGAGACGTCAGTAGATACCCTAATAGATAGTGATGATTTATTAGACGACAGCACGCAAGCAGAGCCACCGTTTGTATTCTTTGCAACCGCCAATGGTACGGTGAAACGTGTAGAGCTTAAGCAGTTTGCTAATATTCGCTCGAACGGCTTAATCGCGGTTGGATTGGAAGAAGGCGATAAATTGGTGAGCGCTCGTATCACCAACGGTAGCCAAGAAGTGATGCTATTTGCCTCAAGTGGTAAAGCCATTCGCTTTAATGAGAATGATGCTCGTGCGATGGGTCGTACTGCTAAAGGTGTCCGTGGTATGCGTCTGGCTACTGATGAATTTATCAAATCATTGGTTGTGATCGAAGATGACGTCCGCGAAATCTTGATTGCTTGCGAAAACGGCTTTGGCAAACGCACCTTTATTGATGAGTTCAACACGCAAAATCGTGGTGGTGGTGGTGTGATTGCGATTAAAACCAGCACGCGTAATGGTGAGCTGGTACGAGCAACCAAGGTCGAGCCTGAAGACGACATTATCTTGATCTCAGACAAAGGCACGCTAGTGCGTACGCCGGTGCAGCATGTTGCTAGCTCAGGTCGTAATACTCAAGGTGTTACGTTGATTCGTCTATCAAAAGACGAGAAGTTGGTCGCTATGGCACGTGTTGAGCACGAAGAAGGTGACGATGAGCTAGTTGATGCCATGAGAGAAGACGGTACATTTGATGTGGAAGGTCAAGAGCAGATAGATATTGATGCAGCAAATATTGATGCTACAGATGCTGATATTAATGAGTCTGGTAATGACGAATAGCTCTTTTAGTCGTTAGTTTTCCCGTTTATTCTGCTAGTATTGTTCTAGAAAAAGCCTCTGACGTTATCGTCGGAGGCTTTTATTTTTTTCTATTCTTTAAGGCGGTATTTATGCTGACGACCAACCAAACCTTCCAAGGAACTTTAGCATCGGTATCATCAAGTTTTTTATTCGCCTTGATGTTCTTGTTTGGGCTATTTATGCTGCCATTAACCGGTACGCAGGTGGCTTCATGGCGCATATTGATGATGCTCTTGAGCCTTGTGATATTGGTCAGCTTTACTAAGCAATGGCAACATGTTTTTGATTATCTAAAAACCTTAAAGAATCTAAAAGAGTGGATTATTTTTATCCTACCAACCCCTATTTTAGGTGGGCAGATTTGGCTGTTTATGTGGGGACCGGTTAATGGCTTCGGTCTTGATGTGACCCTAGGTTATTTTTTATTGCCGCTGGTGATGATTGTGATTGGGCGTTTTTTTTATCATGAGCATATGAGTATACTACAGTGGTTGGCAGCGATATTTGCGGCGCTCGGTATCGGCTATGATATCTGGCAATATGGCAGTATATCTTGGGTGACCGCCTTTGTATGTTTGGGTTATCCCCCTTATTATTTGCTACGCCGTAAGCTTGCTGTACCGCCTATTACAGGGCTATTATCAGATTTGACTTTACTGACACCTGTGGTGCTGATTATGCTTTATAGCAGTGGCGGCTTTAGTGTGGCGGTACAAAATTCCAAGTTTTGGTATATATTGCCGCTGTTAGGTGCTTTTAGCTCGCTTGCCATGTCACTGACTATGGTTGCTAGTAGTAAGCTACCTGTATCGTTATTTGGCGCGCTCAGCTATGTAGAGCCCATGTTGTTATTTGTGCTATCCATCACTGTGTTAAACCAAAGCTTGGATGAGGGTGGCTCGCTATTTATGTATAGTATGATTACTTTGGCGTTATTTATCATGATTGCTGATAGTGTCAAAGGCTATCTTATTCGCCGCCGTGACAATCATTTGCATGGCTACAGAGAGCCACAAGTGGGCGGCTTTCCACCGCGCCGTCGTTTTCTCAACCACCGTACAGAAGGGGTATTAACCGCGCATCGTTTTCGGAAGATTCGTCGTTATCAACGAAAGGTGGAGCGCATACAGCGAAAGATTGAGCAACTCGATGCCAAGTAAGTAGAGCTATTGATGTGAGTTAAACAGGTAGATGAAATAAAAAGATATAAAAATAAATAGACGGTTCAAGTCAATGTATTGCTTATCTATTCTCACTTTGACATAATGTAAACCTTGATATAAACACAATGTATTTACAGCGTTTATATCAGCATCATACGATGAAGTTATCGACAAAATATCTTGTAGACCAAAGGCCTCCGACGTTCGCGTCTGAGGCTTTTGTTTTTTTTCAAAATTGCCAAGGACGTGCGCTTATCTCTAAAGGTTGTTGTTATGTTCCCTACCAATCAGACGTCCCAGGGCACCGTTGTTGCAGTGGCAGCAAATTTCCTTTATGCACTGCTATTTTTATTTGGTCTATTGATGCAGCCGTTATCAGGGACGCAAGTTGCTTCTTGGCGTGTGCTTATGATGCTATTTAGCTTGGTGCTACTGGTCAGTGTGCTTAAACAATGGCAGCATATTTTTGATTATCTTAAAACCCTAAAGACAGTAAAAGAGTGGTTTTTATTTATCATACCTACGCCAATTTTGGGCGCGCAAATCTGGATATTTATGTGGGCACCCGTCAATGACTTGGGTTTAGAGGTGACCTTGGGTTACTTTCTATTCCCAATGATTATGATTGTTGTAGGGCGCTTTTTTTATAATGAAGACATGACACTGCTACAGTGGGTTGCTACTATCTGTGCCGCGCTCGGTATTGCTTATGATGTCTGGCAATATGGCGCTATTTCTTGGGCAACTTTATTTGTCTGTTTAGGTTATCCTCCTTATTATCTACTGCGTCGTAAGCTTGCCGTACCGCCGATTACAGGGCTTATTTCTGATTTGGTTTTATTAACACCAGTGGTTATCGTTGCCTTATATGTGAGCGGTGGTTTTGAACTGGCGATATCTACTGATAAATTTTGGTATCTGTTGCCGCTACTGGGTATTATCAGTACGGCGGCGATGGCACTGACCATGGTCGCCAGTCAAAAATTGCCAGTCTCACTATTTGGTACTCTATGCTATCTTGAGCCAATATTTTTATTTGTATTTTCCATCACTATTTTGCATCAAAGTATCGATGAGGGCGGCTCCTTATTGATGTACTCTATGATTTGTATCGCGCTGCTGATTATGATTGCTGATAGTGCGCTTGGTTATATCGCTCGTAAACGCGATGACCGTTTGCATGGTTACAATGAGCCACAAGTGGGCAGTTTTCCACCGCGCCGCCGTCTGAAGAATCGCCGTATCAAAGGCGTGTTAATTGCGCATCGCTTTCGTAAGATTAGAAAGTATCAGCAAAAAATAGACAGGATGACGCGCAAAATCGAAGAATTACATGCTAAGTAATGTTGTCTGGCAGAGAGTGTTTAATTTAACTTGGCAGGCATGATTTTGTACCAGTGTTCTACACAGTTTCTGTGTTAAAGGCAGGTTAATTGCGCTATTATCGACAGCAACGCTGCCATGCTCAACAGTGCTCCACTATGCTTCATAAGGCTCAATAATGGCATTCGGGTGCAGGCGCAAACTATAAATATTATCGTTTATTCTTACTATAACTAGGATGGTTTATGTTACACCTTCATCATTTAGCAAACTCACGCTCGTTTCGTATTCTTTGGTTATTAGAAGAGCTGAATGTCGACTACAAATTGACCTGCTATCAGCGTAACAAAGCTTACCGTGCGCCTGACAGTTTAAAACAAATACATCCGCTCGGTCATGCGCCCATGTTAGAAGTAAATGACCGTGTGCTCATCGAGTCAGGCTTTATCATCGAGTATTTGATTAAGCATTATGATACCGAGAAACAGTTTAAGCCTGCCGATGATAATGAAGCGGCATGGGAGGCATATACGTTTTGGCTGCATTTTGCCGAAGCGTCAGTGATGCCACCGTTGGTCATGCGTTTAGTATTTACTAAAGTGGTTGAGCAGTCGCCTATGCTCATCAAGCCTATTAGCAAAAGCATTCGCAATCAGGTTGAAAAAAGCATGATCAGTAAAAACTTGACTGTCATACTCGATATGATGGAGCAGCATCTACATGACAATCATTGGTTTGCAGGGACAGAGTTCAGTGCCGCTGATATTCAGATGCACCTGGCAGTAGTCGGTGCCAATGCAGGCACAGGTTTAGACAGTAGTAAATATAACAATATCTTAACGTGGCTGAAGCGTTGTGAAGAGCGTGATGCCTTTAAACGCGCAGAAGAAAAGGGCGGTCGTCTACAGTTTTAAGTGCGGTACTTATTATTAACCATTGATTTCATATGATAATAAAGGGTTTTGTTTATTCATAGACAAAACCTTTTTTAGGATAAAAAATGACAGACTTGAATAAATCTAATAATGACAATACTGATAAGAATACCGACAATATTAACAGTGCTACTGAACAACCACTTAATGGGGTTGATAGTAACGTGAATAGTCAGCAGGTCTCTATCAAGGCATGGTCACAAAAATTACTGGTAGTGATTCTATGCATTGCCAGCTTTTATGGAGGCTGGAAGTCTTATGAGTCCAATATGGTTAATGACTGCAATGCCAATGGCGGACAGATGATTGAGGGTAAAAGAACGCTGATATGTCAGTTGTCATAACAGCCTGTAATGATAATCGGCAGAGATAAGCGATGCTAAAACTCACTTTTTTGGGTACCTCAGCAGGTGTACCCACCAAGCAGCGTAATGTGACGGCATTAGCAATTGAATGCCTTAATTCTTATAGCTTAGGGACGAATCAACAGCAAAATAAGAAATCGCGTCCATGGTTATTGATTGATTGCGGTGAAGGTACGCAGCATCAGCTCTTACATACCAAGTTATCTTTACATCAGCTACATGTGATTTGCATTACTCATGTGCATGGCGACCATTGCTATGGTTTGCCGGGGTTGCTGGCGAGTGCGGCAATATCAGGACGTACTTCACCACTGATACTGATTGCGCCAAAAGCGATTGCTACACTGCTTGATGCTGTTATTTCGACCACTGAATTGCACTTTCCATTTGCTATTAACTTTATGGCGATAGAAGGCTTGCTATCTGAGCCAGATAGTAAAAATAAAGCTCAGGTCACTATCAGCTTAGACAATCAACATCAGCTTGAAATTGATATTACGCTGTTATCACATCGAGTTGCCTCTTATGGTTTTGGGATTACGCAGATAATCAGTCGTCGCAGTCTTAATACGGACAAGCTGGTAGCAGATAATATTCCAGCTAGCGAGCTGTGGGGCAAGCTACAGCAAGGTCAGGATGTCATGACTGCTGATGGTCGCAAGCTTCGTTCAGCAGATTATGTCGATAATGAGAGTCAGCTTACAAGGGTAGTGGTAGCTGGCGACAATGATACGCCGGAGCGCTTACAAGCGGCAGTGGTCGGTGCGGATGTATTGGTACATGAAGCGACATATACCAGTGACGTCTTAGCGAAGATTCAAGCCAAAAATCCAGACTTTGATCTGATGCATAGTAGCGCGCAGCTGCTGGGTCGATTTGCTGAGCAAGTCAGTGTCAAAAACTTGATTATGACCCATTTTAGCGCCCGTTATCAGGGCTTTGACAATCCAAATAGCAGCACGCCAAATATGGGTCATATCCGATTGGATGCCGAAAGTGTTTACCAAGGTAATCTATGGCTAGCAGCAGACTTTGACCAATATCTGGTGAATGGTGCAGCGGAAGAGGTGGGTGATAATATAGGCAATCGCGTGCAGTATTTAGGCTCTACACGCGACCATAAAAAATGAATGATATGAGTTTTTAAGATTGACTATCTTCAGCTGCCAATTGGGTCTGTCCTATCCAGTAACGACTAAACTGATACGCCACTCGACCAGAGCGTCCACCGCGTTCTGATGCCCAGCGTAGTGCCGCTGCTCTGATATGAGTGGGTAACTCATCAATGCTGCCTGCAATTTTATTTTTCGCATC
>NZ_DATIRM010000015.1:0-2127 GCF_035469765.1 Psychrobacter sp. | reverse complement strand
TAATCATCAGGCTGGCAAAATAATCGCAGAGTTAAAAGTTTTAATGACCTCACATATGGGTATTACTCGCACTGCCGAATCATTAGAACAAACCTTGATACAAATACAGCAATGGCAACAGTGGCTTGGAAAAACTGAGTTAAGTCAGTCTAATATGAATACTTCAGACGACGCTATAACGACTCATAGGCTAATAATTTTTCAATTAGAAAGGCAATTACAGTTAGCGACCTTCATTGTTCAGTCTGCCTATCAACGCCTTGAGAGTCGCGGTGGCCATTATCGGACAGACTATCCTAATTTAGCAGCTACGCCCCGAATCAGTGTAATTGAGCCATTATTAAACCAAGCTATTCTCCCAATAAGTGATATCAATAACCCCAGTTCAGAACTGCAAAATCATGATAACTTCGTCCAATACGAACAAGCAGTACAGTTGTTTTCCGTTCAATCAATGCGGTGCTGCTGGTCTAGCATGTAGTGAAGCTTAGATCAGCAGAAATTTCATGAATTTTATCTGCTTACGTCAGTATTGTTACTCTGCTATGTTACAATCCTCGACTTCTTAAAAAAGCCTTTCTAAAAACACTCTGTTAAAACCCCTGTTAAAAAATGCCGCGAGCACTTCACCATGCAAAGCTTAGTTACCCTTGTCTTGGTTTTAATGCCAATGTTTATTGGCTTTGCCATTCCATCCAATCCAACCCTCACCAAAATTGCTGATAAAGGCTTATCTTATTTGGTCTTTATTATCTTAGGCTTGATTGGTATTGAGCTGGCGCAAGTCGAAGGACTTGGCAGTCAGGTAGGTGAAATCGCACTTTATGTCACGATACTATCGATATTGACGATTGGGTCGGGTTTATTTGGACTAATGCTATTTGACCGT
Source organism: Psychrobacter sp. (assembly GCF_035469765.1). GTDB lineage: Bacteria > Pseudomonadota > Gammaproteobacteria > Pseudomonadales > Moraxellaceae > Psychrobacter. The sequence goes on along the minus strand of NZ_DATIRM010000015.1, from coordinate 1,238 downwards.
CTACGTCCGTGGCATGCCAAAAAGTCCAGTGTTAAATCTAAAGAGCATCGCGTTAGTATTCGCGGCAGCCTCACCCAAGTCATCTGTGTGGTGATAGGTTTTGTGGTAGGCTATTTCTTGCCAGCCGACTATATACCGCCTGAAAATACCATGACGGTCATGCTAATGATATTAATCTTACTGGTTGGTATCGGACTAAAAGGCTCGGGCATTACTTTAAAAGAAGTGCTACTCAATAAGCGCGGCGTTGAGATGAGTATTATCTTTACGCTATCGGTATTGGTTGGTGGACTTATCTTTGCGCTGATGTTTACTGATGTTTCTTGGACGAAAGGCTTGGCATTGGCATCAGGATTTGGCTGGTATTCGCTATCAGCGATTGTAATGACTGATGCTTATGGTGCAGTTTGGGGCAGTGTGGCGTTATTTAATGACTTGGTACGGGAGTTTTTTGCGTTAATATTTATCCCCGTTTTTATGCGCAAATATCCATCTGCTTCAGTTGGACTTGGTGGCGCGACCAGCTTAGATTTTACTTTGCCAATTATTCAGCAATCGGGTGGTTTAAAGGTCGTACCATTAGCGATCAGCTTTGGCTTTATTATTAATATTATCGCGCCAGTGCTGATGGTGGTATTTTCGGCTTTGGGTTAGCTTAGTTATATTTTATAACTAAGTTTGTTTGCATTAGATACTATGATAATTTTATTAGTAACCATCTGATTAATTAAGTTTTCAACTGCTTTAGAGTCGTCATTACGTAGATGGTTTTTAAGATAATTTATTAAAGTAGACTTTTTTGACGGTCGAGAATTTATAGGACGATCTTTTATCAACTTTATTGCGCGTTGATATTTCGTAGCAGAAGATTTACTCTTCTCCATACTATCGTTTAAAACCTTACTTGTATTTACTTTTATACCATTCAAAGTTAGATAACAAATATTCTGACCGTTTTGCTTTATAAAACCTTGATTTTTAAGCCACGTTACGACTAGATTAACTTGTTCTTCATTATTTAATTGACGATAGGTTGCAAGCTTTTGTTTTATAACCTTATTTAATCCTTCAATCGTTTTGGCTTTACTCAATAGAACCTTATCAGTTACTAAGTCTAACAGCCCTTGACTGTTTACTTTATAACTTAACTTTTTCGTTTTTGTGTCAAGGCTAATCAGCCCTGCTTTAACGAATTTTTCAAAAACCTTCTCAACGATATAATCTTGTTCAGCACTATT
>NZ_DATIRM010000014.1:0-2623 GCF_035469765.1 Psychrobacter sp. | reverse complement strand
TGTCTAACTGCGCGCTTGGGAGAAACAAATCCCCAATCGGCCGCGTCCACTCTTGATTGATCAGTGCCCAACTACTCCACACGGACAAGCTCACAAGGGTAATGAGCATTGCCCATAATCGCCATGACGTAGCAGCGAGGCGCGTACTGTGCAGTTGAGATGAGTTTGGTGGCGGGCTTGGTGTTTTTTGTTTTCGCGAACCGGAGTGCTTTGAGATATCGACCGATTGGGAAGAGGAAAGTGACGTCATAGGCTTGGCATTATTGGTCATGTTATTGGCAGGCGTGTGATGGGTTTGACTGGTATTAATGTTGGTATTGGTGTTAGCGGTCATGATGCGCTCCCGCCTTTTAATTCGACAGTGGATAAATTGTTTGCCAAGTCGACCAATGATGACATGCCGCCATAAATCCATACTGGCGGCATCTCGCCCACACAGCGGTTGTTGCCGTAGCTTAAGCGCTGCCAAACCAGACTGTCCTTAATCTCAGCTCGGGTTATTGGGCTTAAAGGGTCGATGATTAATAAGCAAACATCGTCATCCAACTGCGCCAAATCGCCCATTCGTATCGGCACAAAGCCGTAACTATTGCCTTTGCCCAGTACCACAAGCTCTTTTTTCATTTGGGTAAGCGCTGGTTGAAACAAACTGTTGGCGACATACATGCGCATATTATTGGCATCAGCAAACTGTACAACAGCGATTTTTTTTATGTTTGGATAACGCTGTTGGAGGCGCTCACTGGCAACCTCTATGTCTTTACGGCTTTTTACAATATAGTCTTCAGCCAATTTAGGCTCATCAATCAGCTTACCTAACTGCCGAGTCGGCTGGGTATAATCTGCCCAAGTCGCGGTATCACCTTTAGCGGCAAACATAATAGACTCGGCGGGCACGTCCCCATAAAGGTTTCGGGCATGTTCATAAAAAAAGTTATCGACGACCATATCGACGGGCAGCTGGGCTATCAGTTCAGCATTGGGCTGATAACGAATACCCAAATCAATCGTTGACGTTGGCAGTTTAGGCGTGCCTACCCATCTGTCCCAAACCCTGATATCACCTGTCGCAATCGGTGGATAGCCCATCGCTATCAACGTCGCCGCATTGCCCCAATCAGGAGAAACGATATTGATGTCCACGTTATTGGGACTGTCTACTTGAGTGGTTTGTTGCTCAGTCATTGGTTTATGGCAGGCAGTCAGTGCGGTGGCAAGCGCCAAAGTTGCTACAATAGGTCGCCGCTTTATCTTTACCCAAGTGGTGCCGATACGATCAGTTAGTAAAGGTTTTGCGACCCGTTTAGAGGCGATATATTGATACAAAACAGAAAACATAGCGGTCTATCTTTTTTAAGCGAGTAAAAGGAAATAAGCGAGTAAAAAATAAAAAGAGAAGTTAAACGTAGTCAAAGCCGTTTAAAATGGATACGGAGCAAGCGAGCGCAAATAGTACATCCAGTACATTAAGCGCAGTTAATACCGTCACCATTTACAAATGCTTTGACCATGTTAAGTAACGGCAACCGGTTGTCCTGTTATAGGATGCTGGAGCAACTGCATATCCACATTAAAGATGTCTCGCAGTATGTCAGGCTGCATGGTGCTTTTGATGTCGCCATTGTGGCAAACACGGCCGTTTTTTAGCGCAATGACTCGATCGGCATACTGCGCTGCCAGATTGATATCATGGATAATAATGACCACACTCAACCCTTGCTCATCGACCAAACGACGAATAAGCTGAATAACTTCTAGCTGATAGTGCATATCAAGTGCCGCTAATGGCTCATCGAGCAACAGATATCGGGTGTCCTGCGCCAGACACATGGCAAGCCAAACTCGGGCACGCTCGCCACCTGAGAGTGTGGCCGTGATACGGTCAGCGAATGCTTCTGTTTGAGTGATACTCATCGCTTCTGCTACTTTATCTCTGTCAATTTGGCTTGGTTTTTGGAGCCATTTCTGATGAGGATAGCGTCCCAGCATGACCAATTCACGCACTGTGAACCCAGCGGCGTCTGGTAATTGCTGCGGCAAATAAGCCATTTGCCTAGCCACTTCTTTGCTACTGTAGTCACCAATACGGCGCTCATCTAAATTGACGCTACCGCCATTACTCATCATTTCGCCTGCCAACGCTTTAATCAAAGTGGATTTGCCTGAACCGTTATGTCCCACCAAGGCCACCAATTCATTGGTATCCATCTCACAGTTCACATTGTCTAGTAAGGTGTTTCCTTGACGACTGACGGTCAGTTGATCTGCACGTAACATATAGGTACTCATCGTTAATTAAAGTCGTGGTATTTATATCAAAAAGCCAATAAAAACTGATTTTACTCGTAAACGAGAATAAAAACAATTATCATTAATGGCGATGCCGTTTTTCCCTCTTCCATTCACTGTTGTTCGTGAGTATATATATGACCCATTCGATCTCCTCTATTAAACACCATTCTCCTACTCAAGCAGACTCATATACTATCTTAACTTTCCCTGAACTTGCAGATGCCATGGCTCATATCAATGAAGAGCATGTCGATGAGCTGCATGGGTTTTTGTGCGCATTTGTTTCGATAAGCTCAGACGAGCTGGTGAACGCAAACGTAAAATTGACAAC
>NZ_DATIRM010000013.1:0-16762 GCF_035469765.1 Psychrobacter sp. | reverse complement strand
GCCCGCATCAGTGTCTGGACCGAGGTCAATACCAAGGCTTTGACCAACGTGGATCCGGCGAAGCAGGCCCGCGCCTCGGCTGCCCGCCGCCCGCTCTCCGAGCGCTTCTTCGAACGAGCCGCCAAGAAGGAGCTCAAGTGGGCGACCACGGCGATCAGCTTTATGATAGTTATCAATCAAGTTTTGATCATTGGTAAACGAATGAATCGTTTCAACGTGACCATTTTCGATACCATATTCATCATTTAATACTTTTAACGTTGGGGTAATCGCGTTAGTTGTACAGCTCGCCGCACTGACAATAGTGTCATCACCAACGGTATCATTATTAACGCCATATACGACGTTTTTAATTTCACCGCCAGCAGGTGCCGTTAATAGCACTTTTTTCACACCTATCGATTGTAGATGCTTGCCAAGACCCGCTTCGTCTTTCCAGATACCCGTATTATCAATGACCAATGCATCGTTAATGCCATAAGCATTATAATCAATCTCGCTTGGGTCTTTGGCATAGATAACTTGGACAAAGCGGCCATTAATAATCAAACCATTGTTTTCATCATCAACAATCACACCACCAGCGAAACTACCATGGATTGAGTCTCGCTCTAGCAATGATGCACGCTTAGCCAAGTCACCAGCTGATGCAGGACGTACGACAATGGCTTTTAACGGAATACCTTTGGTACATGACGCTTGTGATAATAGCAGACGTGTTAAGATACGACCGATACGACCAAAACCGTATAGCACCACATCTGCCGCGCCATTGATAGCCACTTTGGTGTTGTCAATAGACTGTAATGCCGCTTGGATATCGCTGTCATTAGCAATTAGCTGACCAACGTCAACACGAGTAGCTTGAATGTCTTTGTTATCCGCTAAAACTTTCACCATCGCTAAGGTATCAGCGATATCAATAGCATGAGCACCTTGGTCACGCAAGGCAACTTTTTGATGCAACGCCAATATTTGACCTACTGAATTGGTGTCTAGCGTATCACCAAATAAAGTCACTTGTACATCTTGCTCGTTATAGAGCTTATTCAATAGCCCCATCAGCTCAATCGCTTGTTGCTCTTGATTATTATAGTTGCTCAAATGGTCTTGATGTAATTGGCGTAAGGTATCAGCGTTACTCACGAGAAACATCCTTATGGTCAGTATTGGGGAATCAGTAAAATAGGAAGAAATATTATTGAATAGGGTATATACAGTCTATGCACTCACTCAGATATGCTAACAGACGACTGCTGTCATCGATTATTATCATAGAAGTCTGTAGATAAGCTAGATTTTAGCTTAAAACGCCTTATTTTGCTAGTGATAACAAATTTGTATGAGTCACAAGCTATTTGATGACTACCGATTTAGCATAATAAAACGGGTTATTACGATAAAGGCAGCCTATTATGCTGCCTTATTATAAATCCATTTAAACAATGATAAATACAAGAGCCGTGATAAATAAAGGCAATATAAACCATTATCAGACTTTTATGGAATCAAATTCACCGTCTGCTTACTCTGCGACGTTAATTTAAATTCTTTCAAATCATAACCCTGTTGCTGGGCAATTTGACGGTATTTGGCATAAGTTTCTTGGCTTACGTTTGGCGAACGAGCCAGCAGCCATAAATACTTTTTATCAGGGGTACCAACCAGAGCGGTTTTGTAGTCTGGATCACGTGCCAATATCCAATAGTCAGCTCGCCCTACTGGCAACCAACGAATCCACGATGGCAAAAAGGTCACTTTCAGTTTACTACCTGTCGCATCAGCAGGTTTTGCTAAGCCTTCAGCGTTAATACTTGAACCATCTTCAGCTTTGCACTGGTTGATAACTTTAATGCCCGAACCATCGCTTTTTTCAACATAGGTCGCGGTCACATCGCTAGCGCAGTTGCGCTGAAAATACATCGGTAATCGACCTATCTCATACCAAGTACCAGCATATTTATTGAGATCAACGCTATCTACTGTAGTCGGTGTGCTAGCAGATTTATGAATAATATTACTGGCTTTAACATCGACTAACTTTGTCGTGGTCTTAATAGTATTTGCGGCAGCAGCTTGGGTCACAGGCGGTGTCGCTGCATAAGCAGAAAATGCCGCTAGTGGGATGATAATAGCTAGGGCAATGCCAGTATGCTTGATAAGACCATTCATAAATATACGCTCCGGTATTTCTGCAATAGTTGCTGGGTCTTTAGTAAAGATATTATTTCCTGCCTCAACTGTCGATTGCTCAAATTCTTCAAAAATATTGGTCTTACTAGAGTTGATATCAACAGCACTGGCTGTAAAGATATTATTATCCATTACGCTAGAATTTTTTGTGCTTACTTCAGTTTTTTTGACACTTTTATAGCCAAAAAAGCTGACTTGGCTAGACATATCTTGCGCCAGACTATCCAAATACTCGTCATTACAACTTTTGTGGCTATAGCTGGCATCATTACTAGCATGGTCAATATTACCTGCTTGTATTGCCTCATCTTTATGTAACTGATGCTTAGGTGGCTGGTCAGTCTGCTGCGATTGAGAACCAGCTGCCTTAGAATCAGACCATTCTGACCTCGGTAACTTGTTGGTTTTCATAGGCATACCATTTATTAATAGTGATTATTAAAAGCGCTTTTTTATCAGACATATACAAAATAATTTCCATTAATCACTTCTACGACAATAGGTAAATGAAAATTAAATTTGTTATAAGAATTAAGAGTGGCTGTAATAACCCATTGAGCTATTCTGCGCCCTTCGATAAGTAATGACTTATAGTAATGGTAAAGCCCCAATCAAAACAGTGTAGCAATGTAGGAAAACGCAACGGTTTGTAAGTAATTCTGTATATAGACCACGGAAGATTACAATTTTATTAACTATTAAAAAATATTGAAAGCAGTGACTTACCTTATCTAATTGCCAGCTTCATATTTAGCTTAGAATTAAAGCAAGCCTCTGCTCTATCTACGCTACTGGTATCAATATCTATAGTTAATTATGTGCTTAGCATTTCAAGTTATTATAAAGATAATAATAGCAATGGCGCTAATACCTATTTTAAAAACTGCCGAATGCCAGCGACGGCGACCGCGCCATGTAACATCGCTTGTTGATACATCATAGGGGACAAACCACCCAAACCGATAACTGGCATGTCTGCTAATTCTGCTAATTTTGACCACGCCTGCCAACCTAACGGCGGCGTATCAGGATGGGTTTGCGTACACTCAACAGGTGCCAAAAAAATACCGATAACGGGTGGCATTTGATGTAGAAAACGCGATTGGGCAAGCTGATTGGCGGCATCAATACTTTCTTTATCATGACAACTGACGATTAGCGGCAAGCTTGAAGAGAGGCAAAAGTACGGTAGATTGTTTTCTACCACGCCGTTTGACCATTGCACAAGCTGTGTCTGCGTTAAATGCTCTGCTACGATTTGATTATTTATTGCTGCATTGTCTAGATCATTAGTACTCGAACCATCAGGAACAATCGCTTGAATGTCAGGGCGTAGATGTAATAGCTGCTTGATACTGTCTTCTGCCTCTGCTTTTTTGATGCGTATATAAACCCAAGCATCCGCCTTCAAATGCTCCTGATGATATTGTAGCCATGCGGTCACAGGGTTAGGATATTCATCAAAATGTGCTAACGGATAAGTAATGCTTATCTGCGTTGACAGTTGCAACCAAGCAAGTATCGTTTTGTTGGCAGCGGGCAGATCATAAGCCCCCGCTAGTAACTTTTCTTTATCTACCCATGTCAGCTTTTGACCTTCTAGACCATGACTTAGGTTTTTATATTGCGCATATTGTTGCGCGGTTATCTCAATACGGTAGACCTGTAAGCAGACCTGTTTATCACCATAATCATGATGTAATCGTCCCAGTTTAACCGCTATATTACTGGCTATATTAATGCCTGTCTCTTCAGCAACTTCTCGTATTAGAGCCTGTGTTGCCGACTCATGAGCATCTATTTTTCCACCTACAAATTCATAGCGGTTGCCTTGGTGCTGAGAAGCCGCCCTAAATCCTAGCAAATATTGATCTTGATAATGAATAACCGCCACAGCTACATTTACGATGGTTATTGCCTGATTTTCTATCAAGGTATTTGGCTCGACTGCCATTTTATTTCCTTTTTTACTAATGGAATTGATTCGTCTAATTGCTTGTATAAAAATGAGTTAGATAAGTTTACATAATCGCCATTATTTATTTTATAAAATTGCTTGCAAAAACCTTCAATCTAAATGATAATTATTATCGTTAATAATTATTTACTATGACTATTTATCACTTTGTATATTTGCTACTTTGCTATCAAAAGGAATTTACCATGAGTCTTGTTATCTCTCGCCATTTGAACTTCCGTGAAAACCGCCTGCCTACTTTGCAATCACAGCATCTATTTGCTTTGACTAAAGAGGTACGTATTGAGCATGAAGGCGAAGAATATCGTCTACGTTTAACACGTAATAATCGGTTAATTCTGACCAAATAAATTGCGGGTCTTACCAATAAAAAACGCCTTTATCAAAAGGCGTTTTTTATTGGTAACATGATAATAATCGGTCAAATAATATATTGCTATTGTCGGTCAGAAAAAATCACAGCCAGTATGAAAATGGCTCTGTAGCTACAATCTTTAGAACTGCCAACTATAAACCACATCCACCGCATTTTCTGCCGCTGTGCTTGCTTCCACATAGATACGGCGGGTCAACTGATAACGTATCGATAGGCTATTTTGTGCATTAAAAACACCCACGCCGTAGCGGATATATAAGTCAGGCGTCACATAACCGGTGATATTAACGTTAGTATCCTCGCTACTACCTGAAGCATCAACGGTTAAGCTTTGGAAACCAAACGCTTGACCGATTTGATTGGTTAGATTGCGCGTACCACTAAGTCCAAAGCTGAGTCCAGCGGCGGCTAAGTTATTGGTGACCTGTGACTTAAAGCCCTGCTCACTGATCTGAGTGGCGCTTTGATTATCAATACGACCAGTAATTAGTGCATTCATCGCCTGCTGCTGCGTGAGTCCAGCATTATTAAAAACAATGATATTGGGGCTTTCTGTGTTGCCTTTGACACGGACACCAACGGTCTTGCCATTGATATTTTTCACCGCCTCGATACTTAGGTTTGGCTTCATGACATCACCATTAAAGCGCACTTGACCATAATTAAGCTCTAGATTTTGTCCAAAGGCATTAATATTGGTACGACGCGATACCTGTACCACACCTTTTGCACGCATGATGCCTGTACCGCTTTGAGTGACATGAAGGGCACCGGCTAAAGGAATCACCGCACCAAAACCGCGGAAATTAATATCATTACCCAAATCGATACCGACATCAGTATTGATTGACCAAGGTTTTGAGAGGGCTAAAACCTCCTCAATATTACCAATAAGACGACGGTCAAGTACCACTGCATCTTCCGTCTGAGTAATAATATCTTCACTTGCCTCTGGCGGACGGATGGTCGCTGACGGCACACTAACTGCCCCTGTAATATTGACATAGCGATCGGCTGGACGGACGATGATATCGATATCAGGATTGACACTTGCCACTAATAATGGCGGCTGAGTCAATATCAAACCTTTACCAATAATACTCAGCTTTGCCTGTAGCTTTTGTTGCCAATTGACAGTACCAGTAATCGTCCCTCTACCTGTGCCACTATTGAACTTACCATCGATAGTCGCTTGAGTACCACGGATTTTGGCAGTGGCATTCACTTTGGTCAAATTGACTGGTAAATCAAGCATCGCCATTCGACCATCGGCTAGTTTTACATCACCATAAAACTGTGGCTTATCCAGTGTACCGCCCAAACCGCCTGCCATCGTAATATTACCTTCGAGCACGCGCATACCAGGGAAGAAAGGCTTGAAAATAGCCAGATTAAGCTCATTGAGTACCAACGCACCCGAGATTGGCTTGGGCGTCTTATACGGATCGACGATCACTTCTGCATAACCACGAGCACCGCTGCCCGTATTGATATCTGAGCGTATCTTTAGACCGTTCGGGACAGATACAGCAATGAGCGAGATACGCTTATAAGGCAAGGTGACAGGCAAGCTATCACCGTCTTGAATTAAGCCGATTTTACCGTTGTCAGAATACAGTGTGGTATTAATAGTCGGTGGACGACCACGTTGCCAACCGACTATCGCTTTACCATTAATTTTGCCATGCCAATCGATGTCTTTTGGTAAAAACGCCGAGAATAGTGAAGTATCTATTTTTTGTATTGCCAAATCGACTTCACCACTGGCAGCTGAGGCAATAAGATTTTTACGTAAGCAGAGTTTCCCTGTTTGATCAGCCGCCTGCCAACAATGTGCTGCCAACTGCACTTTTAAGTCTGTGCTATTTTTACCTTGTTTTTTGGGAAAATTAACAATCAACTGCGCTGGCTGCAATTGATTTAGGGTGGCATATTTAGACTTAACTTGACCCTTACCGATAACGCCTGACCATATAAGCTTATCTCGATTAAAGCCACCTTTGAGCCTTGCTGAGATATTAAGCTTCTCATTAAGTAGATCAAAATCAACCACGTGTGCTTGTTCAGTACCATTAAAGGTTGCATTAAGGTTTTTGAAGCTTTGCCCCCCAGCCTCTAGGCCTTCGGCAGTAATAATAAACTGGCTTGGACTGTTTGCCAAATTGACCAGCTTGCCGCGTATACGTCCTTGACGCAATATAAAGCCCGGTAACGAGATACGCTCACCTACCAAATCCACATAGAGCGTTGGTAACGCTTGCCCTGCCGGCTGCGATAAAGTGGCGCCACCAGAAACTTTACCAGTAAGCTTGTCTGAGAGCTGGTCAAGGCTTGTGATATTAATCTTAGCTTGTAGCTGTTTGGCATTGCCATTGGCAGTGATATAATTATCGCCCCAACGCAGTACCAAATTATTGGCATTTAAGCTTTCGATTAACGCATTAACCTGCTTATATTGTGCCTGCGCATCTTGCTTCTGCAAACGCTTAAAATAGTCTGCCAAATCTTTTGGTAGATTTAGTTTTGCCGTTAAACTGCCTTTGGCGCTAAGCGGCTGACCTTTTAACATCCCACTTAAATTTACTTGCTTGATATTAATAGTCTGCTGGGTGTCGCCCCAACGTCCACTGGTATCGATAGTACCGGTAATCGTACTCGGTATTTCTTTGAAGAAATAACCCAAATTAAAGCGATCCATGACCGCATCAATATCCCAAACAAGACCCTGACGCACATCAACAGTGCCCTTAGCATCAATACTGCCTGCCGCGCCTACATGCCGGAAACGCTTAATACGTATCAGCTGTGAGTCACCGCTGGCGTCAATAGTGAGTTTACCTGCTGGCAATTGCTCAGCGTCTAGCACCCCATCAAAGTTCACGACAAAGTTTTTGAGCGTCCCTTTTGCTTTGGCATTGTTTTTGGGTGGATTTTGCCACTCGCCAGTGGTTTTTAAATCACCAGTAATGATGGCAGCGTTGTTAGGCAAAAAGTAACCCAAATTAAACTTATCAAAGCGACCATCTAGCGTCCAGCCGATATTGTTACGTAGGTCAATGACACCATTGGCTTTGACGGCACCTGCTTCGCCACTATAATTTAATTTACGAATACGAATCAGGTTTGGCGTACCAGCCGCATCGATTGATAAACGACCTTTTGGTACATCAGCAGTATCAACTTGACCGTCAAAACGGGCGTCAAAGACCGATAGCTTACCACCGATAATATCGACACTAGCATCGCCGCCGCCAGTAATACCGATCGCACGACCTTTCTGCGTGGCATCAAGCTGCGCCTGCAAATCCGTATTATTAAAATTAATAATATGACGCTGACCTTTGACACGATTTTTAGTAATATTCAGCATACGCCCGCGCGCATTGATACGCCCTGTTAGGCGCTCAAGTGGTATGTCACTGCGGTATTTTTTGGGCAATAAGCCATTGGTGCGTGCATCAATCTGCCAAGTGAGCGGACCTTTTTTACTTGCCAATTGAATCTGACCCGTTCCTGATAAATCGCCAACTACTCCTTGGTAATTAAGGCGACTGATATCAATGACATTGCTCGCTTTACGAAGCCTGACATCGTAATCGCCTTTGGGGGCGGCATTGAGCTCATTAATCACTACTTTGCCATCGATAGAAAGATTTGGGCCACGAACAATGACACTCGCTTGCCCACGAGGGCTATCGATGTTACCAATCTTAGGAATATTTTTACGCACAAGGTTTTGCCATCTTGCATCGACATACCAAGGCGCGACTTGTTTAGATTTGGCTGAGGTTTTGCCACGGACAATATTGGCATTGACTTGCTCGCCATCACGCTGACGCAATGCGGCGTCCATCTCCATATTACCGGTGCTGTTTTTATGTTGATAATGGACGGATAATGGACCGTTTAACCTTTGCGGCGCATATACTTTAAAGTCCGCATACTCTTTAGGAATCACACGCCGTACATCAAAATTATTACCGGTTGCGCGTATCTTTGCATCAAAGCTGCCTTTCCAATCTAAGATACCTTGCAATATCAAATTTCCAGCGGCAACATCTGCATCTAGACGATCAACACGTAATTGGCTGTTGGCAATAATGGCGCGCCCTTGATAATGTCCTGAGGGAATGTCTTTTGCGGTCAATTCGGTATTAATACGCAGGCGTATCTCTGATATAACACCTGATGCGGTCACCATACCACTCTTTAAGTGAATATTTTGGCTATCCGCATAAGGAACCAGAATATCATCCCATTCAAGTTTTGCTTGAAATGGCGCATCAGGATCTAAGCCTTGTACCACAAAGTCGCCACTAACCGCACTGTCATTGTAGCGGCTACTAACCTTGCCAACAATACGCTTTAACGTACCTGTTGCAGTGATATTTAAGGGGTCAATATAAGCCTTCTCTAAAGCACTGACTTCTACAATGGCACTCAAATCTAAAGGATAATCGCCTTGCAAATCGGCATGACCTTTTAAAGCACTGACTTTAACAATATCACCATATTGCAATTTGCCGCCACCAACCGTCACCATACTGCCAACCCAAGTTAAATCACGCGCTTCAATATCATGCACGACAATGGGATCACGAGTGACTTGCTTATAAATAATAGTTTTTACTTTTGCATGATCAAAACGTAGATTGACCGGTAAGCTTAAGGTTCTATAATCGTACGCCTCGCCTGTCGGCGGTTTTTTATTAATAATCTTGATGGTTTGTATGTCTGCATCACGCAAATGTACTTCTTTGGCAAAGACAGCACGCCAGCCTATTTTGACATAGGCTTTATCTACTAATACTTCAAGATTATCGGTCGCTTTGATGTCGATATCACTGAGCAAAAGACCATCACGTAGATTGCCGCTGCCGTATTTGAACTCAATACCCGTTTCTGCACTGATTTTCTCTAAGATAAACTTAGTGCCTGACTCGGTACCTGCCGCATATAAGAAGATAGCAAACATAATCGCTAGCACGATAATAATCAGCACTAGCAATTTGAGGACAAAAGACAATGGATACCAACGTCTGACGGCGCGGGCATCTCGCTGTGCTGGGTCTTCATCTAATGGCAAATTAGGCGGGGTATTTTTGGTCGACATGACACTCAACTACGTTAGAGAATGGTTACTAGCAAGCGCTAGAATAATAAATACAACGGTTCTTCTGCTTATACACTATATTTATAAGGGAGAGCCAATAAGCAGATGCAACCTGACTGGGATATTCTCTTCTGTCACGCCAGCTGCGACATCAATGCGTACCACGCCAACAGGAGATGCCCAGCGAATACCAACACCTACGCCGACTTTGGTGTCTGTGTCGAAATCTTTGTCGTAAGCATTACCGATGTCAGTGAAAACGGCACCGCGAAAGCCAGGTTTAAACTCATAGTTATATTCTGCACTACCGACTGCGAGGATTTGTCCGCCAGTCAGATAACCTTTATCTAGTGGCGATAAGCTTTCGTAGTCATAACCACGAATACTTTGATCACCGCCGGCAAAGAAGCGCAGCTTATAAGGCACCTCATTAAAGTCATCGGCCCAAATATAACCGGTATTGATACTACCGAGAACTTGGTGCTTGTCATCGCTACCAAAACTGTAAATACCACTAACGCCTGCGCGAGCAATTGCCAAATCGGTATCACTAAACGCTTTATCAGCGCCAGCTTCAATCGAATAATATTGGCGGATACCGCGAGTTGGATTGGTGACACTGTCCACATCTGTTTTACTGACACCATAGCCAAATAATAAAGCTTGTTGTTTGGGTTTGGAGGATGTAAATCTGATAGGAAGGTCGTCTAACTGCGCCTCATCAATGCCTGTCTCAAGCTCATCCAAGCGATAGCTTACAGAGTAGCTACGATTCCAGCCGCTGTCACGGCGAATATTACGCGACAATGCCGCTTTTACAGTTCTAGTAGACAAGTCAAAATTGCCTTCGCCTTGATCGATGACCTCTTCTTCATATGTCAGACGAGCTTCAAGTTTGTCATTTAAAGGATGCTTCCATGGTCGGCTAGCATAGGCACCAACGTTTTTGCTAATCCTCGACACCTCTGTTTCTAATCCCGCTTGATAGCCTTTACGATTCAGCAAATTATAATCTATTTTCGCGGTTGCACGAACACCGGTATCCGTACCGTAACCAATACCGACTTGAGCATCGCGCGGTTTATTTGCCACTACCAACACATAGAGTGGTACTTTTTTGCTTTCTAGTACTTCCTGTGGTGTTTTACGTCCGGCTAATGTCGGTGGCACAAAGTTTTCATCTGCCAGTATGCTTTGCTCATCAGGGAATATTTTTTGTGCAACGTCACTGATAGCATCACTAATTTTACCTAAGATACTGTTTGAATCTTCTTCTTTTTCATCCAACACCCGATCATTTGGCAGACGGCTTAAACGATCTGCTTTTTGCTTAATCGCCTGTAACTTTTCAAGCGTCTCTTCGTCAGCTTCAAACTCAATAGCAGCGATGTCAGCAGCATTGACTTTTTCTCCACTGGTGCTATAAATCTCGTCGTCATTGCCGATACTATCTATTTGGCGAGCATTATTAATATCAGAGGCTTTATTGATATCGCCATCTAACGTTTCAATAGCATTTGGCGAATTATCAAAGGCCAAAGTAGCGCTTTGTGTACGCTCATCAGGCGGCAAAATCGACTCAACGTTGACGGTATTAAAATAGCGGGTCGCCGACAAATCATTACTAAATTTGGTCACCGCAGGACGATAAAAAGGATCGCCTTCTTTAAAGTCAAATAACTGCTTCAGCAATGACAATTCAACGGGCAGTTTTGCAGGGTCACGAGTCAAAGTGCCCGATTCTCTATCATAAGTAAAGAATACTACCTCATCAAACTCATAGCGATCGCCAGTATTATAGACCAGTGATACATCAGCGGTATTATCAGGCAAGATAATATCCACAGATTTATTCAGCCAATATTGGTCAAAATAACCATAGGTATTACTAAGTGATTCAAGCGCAGCTTTGCTGTCTTTATAGACACGGTGGTTAAAGATATCGCCTTCTTTTGGCGGCAAATCTTTTTCCAATGCAGCAAATTCTTTTTGCTCACTGCCTGCACCACGAATGTCGATTATTCGGCTATCAACGCGCACCGGCTCACCCAATTTTTCGATGACGACATCAATCGTGTCCGTATAAGGCTGGCGCAAACTCAACGTTATATCATAATAACCAACCGCTTTTGCGGCATCCAATGCCGTCTGGCGTAAGCGCGGTAGCGCCGCTGTAAAATCAACCACAGACTGCACAGTGGTATCATCGAGTGCCGCTTTGATGTTCTTTATCGGCTGCACATCATTATCAGCTTTGACCAATATCGGCTTGGCATTGACAGCATTGGTATTGTTAGCTGCGGCTTGTTGCAAGTAAATGGTCGTCTCTACATTCGGTAGCGCCAACGAGCCTGCATTAAATAAGCGATCGTAAAGGCGCTTTACGATATTGCCGTTACTGCGCGCCTTTGGGCTTGGACTTTTAGCTTGCTCAATACTGTCGTTAACGGCTTCAGTATCATTCTCATACTCAGGCAAATAGTCATCAGGATTGATAAAGCTTTCCGTATCATTTGATTGATTGATATTGGCTAAAATATCATTATCAATGGTCTGAGTTGCGCTGCCGCTACTAACAGCATCGCTCACAGTAATGGGACGCGACATAATTTCTGCAGTTTCAGCTCGTTCAGCAGCGGTTTCAATGATACCTAATGTATCCAAATTACTTGGTGTTGGCAGACTGCTCGCATCCAACTCAACATCCAGACCTATCGGCGGCGTGCGAGCGTCTAAGCTGGCAATCGGCGCGTCAAAGCCGTTATTGCTACTATTACTGATACTATTAATATCTTGCGCATTTTGCCTATCCATTGCTGCAAGCTCACGGTCAATCTCATCAGGCGTCATCATCTGATAGCCCTGCTGTTGTATCGCAGCGGCTTGTTGCTCTAGACCTGCATTGGTATCGGCTGCTTGTACATCATCAAAGCTATTATTAAAACCGTCATTGAATCCATCTGTATTTGCTTGAGCAGTATTAGCGCTAGTTTTATTAGCTGAGTTTTTTGCATTCGGCTTCTTAATACCTAGCGTTTGCTCACTATAATCATCCAATACAGATTGCTCAATAATACCTTGCTCAACAGCCTTTTTTAGGCGTAGAGCATCTAAGGCCATATCAAGCTGACTGTCATTAGAAATTAAGGCTTGCTGTGATGACTGGTTTGCTATTTTCGGCATTTCTGACGGGGCTGTCACCGCCTTTTTTATTATTTGGCTATTGTTGATGGTGCTATTATTGATATCGGTAGTAGCCGCAAAAGCAGCAGGGGCAAGACTACAGCCAACGCCAACTAAGCTTGTGGTCAAGGCGCTAAAAAGCGCTGTGCGAGTAAAATAAAGACGCGGAGCATCATTAGTATTAATAGCAGTGCTAGATTTGATTGAGTCATTTTGGCAGACTGAGGTGGCAGGAGACATCATTGCTAAATTGTGCGCTGGCGTTGAAGGCTGGTGTTTCATATTTATTTCCTATCCCCTCACGCAGTGCAAGGTTGCTGACGATGACGACTGCTAAGTCTTAACGGTGACTATAATAATGACAATAAACTAACGCGATTTTTGACTTACTACTCTGATTTTTTATCTAACAGTTTAGGTGCTAATTTAAGTCATTTTGAGCACTTGTAACGCTTTGCTATCACTGGTGCTATCAGGATTTACTCAGCTAAAAATTACAAATCATAACTTAGATAATTATGAAATCATAGTATCGAGTTCATGTATTTTTACCAAAGCCTTGCTATTATACGGCTTAACAGTGACAAAACCTATGTCATATTTAGTTAAGTTTTTGATAGCGTTGATAATTATCGTCATATCGACGACTAGCTTATACGTTTTTCTTCTCTTTTACTTGTCTTGATCCATTTGTAGGAATTTTCATGGCCAATCAGTTTCAATTATTTAAACGCCGCCGTTTTAGTGCCATGTTCTTTACCCAATTTTTGGGCGCGTTTAATGACAATGTCTTTAAGCAAGCCCTCATACTGGTACTGACCTACACGGCGGCCAGTCAGCTTGGTGTTGAAGTCAGTATTTTAAATAACTTGGCGGCGATGCTGTTTATTTTGCCCTACTTTCTATTTTCGGCTCTGGCTGGGCAACTGGCTGATAAGTTTGAAAAGTCCAAACTGACCCGCTTTACCAAGCTACTTGAGCTCTCCATTATGGTCATTGCTGCAGTGGGCTTCGTATTTGAGTGGTACGCACTATTATTTGTCGCGCTGTTTTTGATGGGTACCCAATCGACCTGTTTTGGGCCTATTAAATACGCCTACTTACCACAAGCGATGCAAAAAGACGAATTGGTCGGTGCTAATGGCTTGTTTCAGATGGGTACGTCACTGGCGATATTGCTCGGTATGATTATTGCGGGCGTCCTAACTCAAGTATCGCAGCCGCTATACTGGATTAGCGCGACGGTATTGGTGGTTGCGGTATTAGGTTATTTTGCCGCACGATCGATACCCACCATGCCAGCCATGCAGCCTGATTTAAAAATTAACTGGAATATTTTTACCACCAGTGTCTCAACGGTACGCTATTTATATTCGTTACGGTTTTTGTTCTTTGTGATATTGGGCAATAGCTGGTTTTGGTTTTATGGCGCCACCTTTTTAACCCAAACACCTGAATTCAGCAAAGTCATCCTACACGGCGACGAGTCAGTAGTAATTTTCCTGCTGACTTTATTTTCGGTTGGGGTATCCATTGGTTCATTACTATGTAAAAGGCTTACTAAAAATCAGGTCAGCCTACGTTTATTACCCTTTGGCATTGCAGGTTTAAGCATTTTTGCTATCGACTTGTATTTTTCTCTATCAGGATTGTCAATTGACGTGAATAGCGAGACCCTAATCGGGGTTGGTGGGCTGTTCGCAATCACTGGTAGCTGGCGTGTATTTGTTGATTTATTCTTTTTGGGCTTTAGTGGCGGTTTATATATCGTCCCTTTATATGCGTCTATGCAGGCTTATGCGCCCAAAAGCCACCGCGCACGCATCGTTGGTGCCAACAATATCTTCAATGCCATATTCATGGTCGGTTCCGCGATTTTCTCCATCGTGGTATTAAACAGCTTGGGTATGTCGTTGCCACAACTGTTCTTGGTAACAGGTTTGCTTAACATTGCTTTTGGTTGGTTTTTATATACAAAGCTGAACAGACATATTCAATATGCCAGCATCCAAACTCATGATGACGAACTGAACAGACATGATTAATGAAATAGCAAACCTAGATAATGCGATTTTAATGAGCAAACGCTGTTTAATAAATCATTTAATAGTCAATCATGAGCCAAATAATTATGATGCCGACAATTGCGATTGTTTGCTATAGTAATGCTCATGACTTAAATGCTAGCCGTTGCAGCACTTGCAAAAGTAGATTGCAAACCACCATTCATAATAAATATTGCCATCAGGAGTGAACCATGGCTTTGCGTCCCTTATCAAAAATGGATCAATTATTACTTGGGGTAGACAAGGCATTGCGCGCGGTCGTACCGCATTCAAACCCCAGCACTCGCCCACTGCCTGTCAGCAGCGATGACATTCCTGAGCTGAGCATCACGGAGGCGCGTCATGTCGCAGGATTGATGCGCATCAATCATACCGGTGAGGTATGCGCGCAAGGGTTGTATCACGGGCAAGCATTTACGGCAAAAGATGATGACGTCAAGCAAGCTATGCAGCAATCTGCTGCTGAAGAAGTCGATCATCTGGTCTGGTGCGAGACTCGTCTAAGCGAGCTTGGCAGTCATCCAAGTGTTTTTACACCGTTATGGTATGGCATGTCATTTGGTCTTGGCGCGGTCGCTGGTGCTATCTCTAATGAGTTTAGCTTAGGATTCGTCGCAGAAACAGAAGCACAAGTTAGTGAGCATTTACAAGACCATATTGGGCAATTACCACCGCAAGATTTGCGCTCAAAAGAGATACTGGCACAAATGGATATCGAAGAGTTGCATCATCGTGAGCTGGCGCTAGCCAATGGCGGTGCTGCATTATCACCATCTGTACGCCATACCATGAGATGGATGGCAAACCGAATGAAAGCGACCGCTTACCATCTATAATTCAATTAAAAATACAGTATAGCAACACCTATCAGTGATGATTTTTAACAATCCTACCACTGTTTGTATGACGCTTAATTTGCTAGGGTATGAAAAACTTGTACGATTTTGCCTTAACCATAGCTATAAGGCATCGATATCAGGCAGTATTAGGCATTGATTTATCAACAACGACCAAATAGACAAAATAACGATTAAACAAGGTAACTATCTTTATGAAAGCGATCAGCCAACCGACCCACTCTCAAAAATCGCCTAAGTTTGCGACTTTAACGGCACTCGCCGCAGCCTGTGCCATGATGTTGTCTGTGCCTGTGAATGCTGCCGAAGTTGATGCTTCAGCTACCGTAAACACAGCTGTACCAAGCGCAATTGACTCAAGCAAACGAGTGATTCGTCTTGCTAGACCTAATGCTACTGTTAGTGCGACTCAAACAGCAGCCGTTACTCAACCAGAAGCAGCTGCAACTACTGCTACGCAAGTGAATGCTCAAACCCATAATACACAGCCTAGCCGTGTGCCTCAAAATGCCGCCCAAAATCAAGCGGTTCAAGCCAACCAAGATACTGAACTCACCGGTACTACCCGAGTCTATGAGCGTGGACCAATGGTTGCAACGGGTATTGATTTGCGTGGCGGTCAATTGTCAAATATCCCAACACCGCAAGTTAAGCTATCAGATATCAGTTTTGTACCTACCATCTTGATCCCGCAGCAAAAAGGTCTGGGCACTGATAAATTGGATGTCAGCTTGCTGGATGACTTTATCGCAGAGGTGTCGCCAAATGCACGCCACTATCCACCAAACTTCCCTAACCGCACCCAACGTCACAACGCTCGCGAAAAAATCAAAGTATTAGCAGACTGGATTGAGCCTTATGCCAAATCGCCAAATGCCTCTTACGATGTGCTATTACGTGCAGCTAAGCTAAACGGTATGGGACGTAACTTGGATTTGGGTTCGGAATACACCGTACGTGGCGGGCAATACGTCGACCGTGCCATCAAAATTAAAC
>NZ_DATIRM010000012.1:0-2602 GCF_035469765.1 Psychrobacter sp. | reverse complement strand
ATGATGAGCAGGGCGCTATTATCTTTCCAAGATATCGTTTTAGAGAAGGACGAGAAGGTCGAGGAGAGGAAAGCCAAACGATAGAGACTTTGCCATCTGCATCGTCAGAGAATCGTAGCGCTATAAATGAGAGTGCTAACCACAAAGAGCGTGCAGATAAAAATCCTTATAGTGGCTATCGCTTTAATAATCATATGAAGAGTGCTGACTCAGATACTAAGCCGTTCAATCTTGATGATATCTTGCGACCGATAGCGCCTCATGAAGCCATTGCTGACATTGATAGCCGACCTGAGTTGGCTGAGGTCACTGTTGTGATGCCAAATGGCGAAAATATCCTCATACAGCTGCGTCCGCACTTATTATTCAAAGACGTTTTAGGGTTGCAGCGTGGTAATTTTATACTGCGGCTACTATTGATTATCATGTTTAGCGTTTTGGTATGCTTTTGGCTCAGTCGTACGCTGACTCAGCGTATTGGACGTGTGCAGGATACGGTGCACCGTATGATTGATGGTAATTATGAGGTTAATTCACAGCTATCAAGTTTGGGTTCTGATGAATTGGGACTATTGGCAAAAGATGTGGCTTTGCTGTCGACACGATTGGCTGATAGTGAGCTCGCACGTAAGCAAATGTTAAGTGATATCTCCCATGAGCTGCGTTCTCCGCTCGCTCGTCTTGATGTAGCCACTGAGCTGACACGAGATTTTGCGCCCAATGCCAGCCGCTACTTAGACCGTATCGATAAAGAATCGACGCGGATGAATGAGCTGATTGAGCAAATTATCCGTATTCAATCGCTGCAAATGCAGCAGTATACTATCGACAATCTAGAAAATGAAGCAGTAGATATCTGTGAAATTATCAGCGAGATTGGTCAAGATGTTTGCTTTGAGTTTCAGCATAAAAATATACATTGGCAATGGCAGCCAAGCGTGTCTTTATTGCAGGGTTCGTGCACAGTAATGGGCAATCAAGAACAGCTGCACAGTGCTCTTGAAAACATCATTCGTAATGCCTTTATGCACACTGCTGTTGACTCGACAGTGGAGGCGGAAGTACAAGAAGTGCAGATAAATAACCAAACAGCAGCCATTCAAATAACTATAACCGATGAGGGTGGCGGTGTTGCAGAACAGGATCTAGAGCGTATTTTTCAGCCTTTTGTCAGGCTTGATACTGCACGGCATCGCGAAACGGGAGGTTATGGATTGGGGCTGGCAATTGTCCATGCAGTGGTAATGGCACATAAAGGTCAAATCACTATCCATAATCGCCAAGACCACATACTGGGGCTCGTGATAACGATAATATTACCTGTTAACTGAAATATTCTTAAATATGGAGATATTTCATTAAATATATTAAATATAATGAATATATCGGACGAACGGTAGTAAAATGCCGCCGATCAGTGTTGAGACTCTCTGTATATTCATTAATAATAATATACAGAGAGTAATAATGATTTTACAAAACAAGACGCTTTATTTCTCAAGTAGCAATTTAAGTAATTTTTTATACCTAACTTCTAACTCTATATCCTTATAAATGTCTTATTTTGTTACATAAACTCTCTAAAAAATAGATTTTAACTTTGATTTTGTAAATCTGATAAATCTGTAAGGGAGTACACATTATGAACCGTATCTATAAGGTAATATGGAATGAAGCTTTAAGTTGTTTCACTGCAGTTGGTGAATACGCAAAGACAGGTGGCAAATCTTCCAAATCTAGCGTAAATGCAAACGCTACCATCAATACGACATCCAATCTTTCATCCAACAATGCCTTTAGACTAACCGCAATAGGGTTAGGGCTGCTTGCAGCAGGCTTCAGTCTTCAGGTGAATGCTGCCTCTTGCAATGGCTCGACAACAGTAGAATGTGGGACTAATGCTACAGCAAGCATGGATCATGGCATTGCTATAGGTAAGAATGCTACAGCCTCTGGAGGTCAGGGTATAGCTATCGGTGGTGGCTCAAATGGTGAATACACTACTGCAAGTGGACAGCAGTCTATCGCCATTGGAGCAAATGTCGTATCAAGCGGCGACGCATCTATTGCCATTGGCGGTGATGATTTAGATGATGCATCAGAATACAGCATCAATGAAATTTTTAAAGGTTATACAGGTAGTAACATCATAGAGGATGAATATAATCGATATGATGGGCATACTGAATCAAAGGGCGCGGCATCGGTAGCAATTGGTGTTAAAGCACGGTCTGAGGGCAATCTCTCTACCACTGTTGGCGTACGTTCAAGCTCGTCAGGCGCGGCATCCTCTGCCTTTGGTATGGGTGCTTCAGCAAGTCGAGATGGTTCAGTAGCTTTAGGTGCGGGTTCAACTACACTCACTGATGCAACCAAAGAGACGACCATGTCAGTTGGTGGCGTATCATATAGTGTTGCTGGTTCTGCACAGAGAGTTGGTGATCAAGTCTCTGTTGGCTCATTAGGGCGTGAGCGTCAGATTAAACACGTTGCTGCTGGAGCAGTTAATGCAAACAGTACTGATGCGATTAATGGCAGTCAATTGCATGCCACCAACACAACCATTGCAGACAACAAAACCAAATATTACAGTGTTAAATCG
>NZ_DATIRM010000011.1:0-4779 GCF_035469765.1 Psychrobacter sp. | reverse complement strand
AGGCACAGCAAGCAAGAAAAATTGATATCAGCAGTACGTTATGTATCGATATTGCTTTTCCCTGACTATATATAAATTATTCTTTACACTTTCATTATCTATACATACTAAAAAGCCTTGCGTTAGCAAGGCTTTTTAGTTATTTCTTTACATTATTGTATGATTTAGAACGGAATGTCATCGTCTACAGGGCCATCTGGCATAGCTGTAGGCTTCGACTGCGCTGGTGCTTGAGTCGGTTTATTAAATTGATTCTGCTGAGCGGGCGTGTTCTGATTGTTAAAGCTATTTTGATGACCACCCTGTGACGCACCGCCACTTTGGTTATAACCACCTTGTTGAGCTGGCTGATTGTTTGCTTGCTGACCATAATCGTTCTGGCCACCTTGGTTACTAAATCCGCCGCCCTGATTACCATAACCACCTTGGTTGCTTTGACCACCTTGGTTATTGCTACCAAAGCCACCACCGGCATCATTACTACCACCAGTCGCACCATCTAGCATTTGCATTTGTTCAGCACGAATCTCGGTAATATAACGATCTTGTCCATTGGGATCTTGATATTTACGCGTACGAAGGCTGCCTTCGATATATACTTTACTACCTTTACGCAGATACTGCGCCGCGATTTCGCCCAAGCGATTGAACAATGAAATACGATGCCATTCCGTTGCTTCTCTTTTTTCACCGCTTTGCTTGTCTGTCCACTGCTCTGACGTCGCAACCGAGATATTGGTCACGCTACCGCCGTTATTAAATTGACGTGCCTCAGGGTCTGCACCGAGGTTACCGATGATGATAACTTTATTAACACCGCGCATGATATCGTCCTTTCACTTATGAATAATTTTATTACCAGCTTTAATCGAGTCTTTAACGTAAAGCCTCAATCTTAGCACTAATATACTTTTACTTTAACCATTTTTCTGTTAAATATCTAGAGGGCTTTGGGCTAAATGCGACAGCTCTTGTCGCGACAAATCTGTGAGTTGCGTCTTATCTAATTTTAAATAAGCTACTTGCTCTTTAGCCATGACCACCAGCTCATCAACACCATCTACTGCCAGCATTTGCCGTGACCAGTCCTGAATATCGATATTCTTTGGTATCGTCACAGTCGTGCTCGATAAATATGGTGGATCGGCAATCGGGATAATAAGCAGTAACGCAACCCCCATAATGACAGCTAGAATGCCCCATGCCAGCAGATTAGATTGCGTTAATAACAAGCCACCCATCGCCCCACCAACAAATGCGCCAAAGAACTGACTCGATGAATTCAACCCCATCGCGGTGGCTTTATTGGCGACTGGTGCGCGCTTCGATATCCACGAAGGAATCGTTGCTTCAAGTAAGTTAAAGCCCATAAAATAGAGCAATAAGCCCAATATGATACCAACGCCAACCTGACTGCCAATAGCTAATAACGCTAAGGAAACGGTCATTAACGCAATCGCGCCCAAAAATACTTGACGCATTTTGCGCTTCTTTTCAGCAATGATAATAAAGGGTATCGCGACGGCAAAACCGATAAACAATAAAGGCAAATATACCAAACCTTGCTGACGTACCGACAGTCCCATCACATCATTAAGCTGATGCGGTAAAATGACAAAAATAGCTGTCATAGTCAGATGCAAGGCAAAGATGCCAATATGCAAGCGATTTAGATCACCAATTTTTAGCACGGTCGCTAACTGCTGACCAATCGATTTGTTGTCCAAATTGTGCTTTAGCACCCGTAGCGGCGTCGGCACAAACAGTAATAATAGCATCGCCAAAACTGCAAAGCCTGCAGTCAGCCAAAACAATCCTGAAATACCAAGCGAACCGACCAATAGCGGACCGAAAGCAAAAGCAAGCATGATGGAAGTCGCAATGGTCAAACCCATGGTGGCCATCGCTTTGGTGCGCATTTCTTCGCGCGTCACATCAGCGAGTAGCGCCATTAATACCGCAGAAACCGCACCACTGCCTGCCAGCGCCCGACCAATAATGACCTCATAAATATCCGTGGCATTGGCGGCAATAATACCGCCGAGGGCAAATAAGATAAGACCTAAAAATATAATCGGCTTACGTGGAAATTTATCAGCGGCAAGGCTCATCGGGATCTGAAATATCGCCTGCCCTAGCCCATAAATACCAACCGCCAAACCAATCAAAAACGGCGTCGCATGCGTATAATTATCACCATACACAGAAAATACTGGCACAATCATAAACAAACCAATCATCCGCAAGGCAAAGATGCCACCGACCCCGAGGATTGCCCGTTTTTCTACGCTATTCATACTTGCCTCACTGGTTCATCATTGCTGGTTTATCACGGCAGCTCTGCTTGTATTATTACGACTGTATCAAGGGTTTAGCCTACAAATTAAGCTCACTAGTATAAGACATTCGCCGTTTGCTTGCCGAGACTTTTGCCCTCCTACTTCAGCATCATAGTGGACACTGACTTAAGCCATTCATTTTACGCAATAATTTTGTTACCAAGTGCATCTCATCGGTCATCACACCTTGAATAATGCGGCTATCATGACAATAAAGTAAAACGTTGAGAACGTTGTTGTCTGAAAAAACTTCATAATAAATCTTTTTACAAAACGACGTTGCTCGGCTAAATCTATAACAAACCACTCATATTAGTTAACCTTTATTTAGATTACCTTTATCCATTTCAAGTATTAAAGGCATGATCTAAAATAGACAGCCATTACTATCGCTTTATGAAAGCTGCATATTTTTATAAAGCCATATTAATTTGAATAGCATTTTTAAAATTATCTACGCTTTCAATGAATCACTTAACTCATATTGACTGACCCTTTTAATTTTTTTGAAAATACCATTTTAGCAAATAGGAAACCTATCACCGATGGCACACGAGTATATTAAGGTTCGCGGCGCACGCACTCATAATCTAAAAAATATCGATTTAGACATTCCACGAGATAAATTTGTCGTTATTACGGGTTTGTCAGGCTCTGGTAAATCGTCATTGGCATTCGATACCCTTTATGCCGAAGGGCAACGTCGTTATGTCGAGAGCTTATCGGCTTATGCACGTCAGTTCCTTTCACAAATGGAAAAGCCCGACGTCGATAGTATTGAGGGCTTGTCGCCAGCGATTGCTATTGAGCAAAAATCGACCAACCATAACCCACGCTCAACCGTCGGTACGATTACTGAGATTTATGACTATTTGCGGCTGCTGTATGCGCGCATTGGTACACCTTACTGCCCAGAGCATGGCGAGCCAATGGTTGCGCAGTCGGTGACTGAGATGGTCGATCAAGTCATGGCGTTACCAGATGACACGAAGATTATGATTTTGGCACCTGTCATTCGTGAGCGTAAAGGTGAGCATACCGTCTTGCTTGAACAGCTAATTGGTCAAGGCTTTGTGCGCGTGCGTGTTAATGGTGATGTCTACGATACTGATGAGCTACCAACACTCGATAAAAAGAAAAAGCATACCATCGAAGTGGTAGTCGATCGATTTAAAGTCCGTGATGATTTGGGTAACCGTGTCGCTGAAAGCTTAGAGACTGCTCTGCGTTTAGGTCAAGGTTTGGTTACGCTACACTTTATGGATGGCAATCCAAAAGAAGGCGGCGATGAAAACCAAGTCATGTCAGCCAAGCACTCCTGCCCTGTCTGTGATCGTGCGGTCTCTGAGCTTGAACCGCGTATGTTCAGTTTTAACAATCCGTATGGTGCCTGCCCAAGCTGTGATGGTCTCGGTAAACGTCAATATTTCTCTGCCGAAAAGCTAATTACCCATCATGAAAAGTCACTCAATCAAGGCGCAATTAATGGTTGGGATAAACGTCACGCCTATTACTTTGGTCTGCTTTCTACCGTTTGCAATCATTTTAAAATCGATATGGATGCGCCGTGGCAAGAGCTGCCAAAAGAACAGCAAGACCTTATCATGCAAGGGTCAGGTAAAGAGAAGCTCACCTTTAACTTTACTGATGAGCGCGGTCGTAAAACCAATAAAACCGTACCATTTGAAGGTGTGTTACCTTATTTAGAACGTCGTTATGCTAAAACCCAAAGCAATCTCGTACGTGACGAGCTGGCGAAATATCTGGCTGACACTACTTGTAATGTCTGCGATGGCGCGCGTTTGAATGAAATTTCACGCAACGTCCGCGTTGACGATCAAACCATCGCTCAAATCGTCAAACTGTCTATCGGTGACGCGGCTGACTATTATAAAACGATCAAAATTGGCGGTCATAAAGGTGAAGTCGCCGAAAAAATCTTTAAAGAGATTAACGAGCGACTAAACTTCCTAGTTAGTGTCGGTCTTGATTATCTGTCACTCGCACGATCTGCTGAAACACTATCAGGCGGTGAAGCACAGCGTATTCGTCTTGCCAGCCAAATCGGTGCAGGTCTGATGGGTGTGATGTATGTCCTTGATGAGCCATCAATCGGTCTACATCAACGTGATAACGATCGCTTGCTCAAGACCCTAACGCGCTTGCGTGATTTGGGCAATACCGTACTGGTCGTCGAGCATGATGAAGATGCCATTCGCCAAGCGGATCACGTCATCGATATCGGTGTCGGCGCAGGTGTACATGGCGGTCATATCATCGCTCAAGGCACAGTCGACGACATTATGGCGAATAAAGAATCACTGACTGGACAATATATGTCTGGTAAGAAAAGAATCGAGATTCCAAGCATTCGTCATAAGGCCAAAACGATCGATATGGAAGTTAAAGGTAAAGCTAAGCCTAAACAAGTGCCAATGAC
>NZ_DATIRM010000010.1:0-8097 GCF_035469765.1 Psychrobacter sp. | reverse complement strand
AAGCTGAAGAGGCTGTTCTCACCATAATGATTGAAACCTTATGGGATAAGCAGCGAATTTTGGCCGCTTACTTGAATGTGGCAGAGTTTGGCAATGGTATTTATGGTGTCGAGGCAGCCGCGCAGCATTACTTTGATAAATCAGCTGATAACCTCAACCGTGATGAATCTGCGCTATTAATAGCCATGTTGCCCAACCCAAAATATTATCAAGACAATCAAGGTGATAAGCGCTTACGCAATAAGCAGCGCATCATCAAAAAGCGTATGAAGAATGCCGTATTGCCACAGTCTGCTTAGATATAGTGACATTTAATGCTGATATATTTAACACGTGATAGCCTAAATATGAGATAGCCTCATTTTTGAAATAACAACAACAAAAAGTATGGTATAAAAGTAATGATAGGATAAGATTGATATAAAAATAATGGCAGGTTGATAACGGCAAAGGAGTGGGAAAGTGGTAGAGATGGATAATAAGCACAGTAGTAGTGATAAGGTAGCTGATGTTATTGAAGCATATATTGATGCGAATCATGATATCAATAGAGAGAGCGACACAGACAATGCGGCCAGTGTCGTTAATACCAGAAATCCGCCTGCCGATGACAGCCTTAACGATCTGCGTAGCGCCAAAGTCTTAGCCGAGGTTGATTGGCAACGTTCAGAAGATGGCAATTATTCGCCTAGCAGCTATATCAATCGCGATTTGTCTTTATTGCAGTTTCATCTGCGGGTTTTGGCACAAGCGGCGGATCCTCGCCATCCTTTGCTTGAACGTTTATTCTTTTTAATGATTTTTTCATCCAACATCGATGAGTTTTTTGAGATTCGCGTGGCAGGTATCATGCAAAAGCTCAGTTTGGGTGATGTATCGACTAGCGTTCACGGTATGCGCCCAAGTGAAATTCTTAATGAAATATCAGCAGTGACCCATGATGCCATCGCTGAGCAATACCGTATCTTAAATGAAGATATCTTGCCGGCATTAGCAGTTGAGGATATCCGATATCTAAAACGTGATGAGCTTAATGCGGAGCAATCGGCATGGATGAAGCGTTACTTTACCGAGCAAGTCTCGCCGGTATTGACACCCATTAGCATTGATCCTGCCCATCCGTTTCCGCGCTTGGTCAATAAAAGCTTAAACTTTATTGCGACTTTGGAGGGCAAAGATGCCTTTGGTCGTGATATCAATTTGGCTATCGTCCCTGCGCCGCGTAGTTTGCCGCGCGTCATCCGTCTGCCTGATGAATTGACCGGCGGCAAAGAGCATCATGTCATGCTATCGGCGATTATCCATGAGCATATCGGTGAGCTATTCCCCGGTATGAGTGTCACCGGCTGCCATCAGTTTAGATTGACGCGTAATGCTGATTTGGACTTGGCAGATGATGTCGATGATATTGCCAAAGCCTTAGAAGGTGAGCTTGAAAACCGCCGCTTTGGTGATAAAGTGCGGCTTGAAGTCACTACCGAGTGCCCGACGCCTATCAGTGATTATCTGCTCAATGAGTTTGAGCTGCATGACAATCAACTATACCGCGTCAATGGACCAGTTAACCTAACGCGCTTGCTATTTGATTTTAATATTCCAGCATTGCGTTATCAGCCCTTTACCCATGTCGTGCCCAAACCGTTTCGCCGTGAAGTTGATAAGCTTGACAAAGCGACCAGTATGTTTTCTGCCATGCGCAAAGGCAACGTATTGGCGCATCATCCGTTCCATGCGTTTTCACCGATTGTCAATCTGCTCTGGCAAGCAGCAAAGGACCCCAAGGTATTGGCGATCAAGCAAACGCTTTATCGTTCAGGTACCAATTCAGAGATTGTCAAAGCGCTAGCGGCAGCTGCACGCAACGGCAAAGAAGTCACAGCAGTTATTGAAATACGTGCGCGTTTTGATGAAGCGTCGAATATTGCTGTTGCCAATTATCTACAAGAGGCAGGGGCGGTAGTGGTATATGGCATTGTCGGCTATAAAACTCACGCCAAACTGTTGCTCATCGTTCGCCGTGAAGACGATAAGATTCGCCGTTATGTGCATCTAGGCACGGGTAATTATCATGCAGCAAATGCCAAAGTTTATACCGATTATGGCTTATTTAGCGCGGACCCTGACATCTCAGAAGACGTCCACAAGATATTCCAAGAACTGACAGGTATGGGCAAACCCGCCAATCTCAAAAAGCTTTTACATGCACCATTTACTTTACATGATAAGTTGATGGAGTTTATCGATGCTGAAATTGCCCATGCCAAAGCTGGCAAGCGCGCTCATATCATTATAAAAGTAAACGCCTTAACTGAACGCCGTCTGATTGATAAGTTATATGATGCGTCGCAAGTAGGGGTCAAAATCGAGCTGATTTTGCGCTCTATGTGTTGCTTGCGCCCGCAAGTAAAAGGTCTGTCTGAAAATATCACTGTACGTTCTATTATTGGTCGATTTTTGGAACACACTCGCGTTTACTACTTCTATAATGATGGTGATGAGCGCCTGTATTGTGCCAGTGCTGACTGGATGGATCGCAACTTATTCCACCGTGTGGAAGTGGCGTTTCCGATTGAAGATGAAAAGCTGTTCAAGCAGATATATCAAGATGGATTGTTAAACTATCTCAAAGACAATACACAAGCATGGACACTCAGCGGTGATGGCAGCTGGCAGCAAGTCCAGCTAGCAATAGGTGAAACGCCGCATATTGCCCAAGAGTATTTGTTAAAGGTGATTAATCGTGTTGGCGAGTCAGTATAATTTACTCACTTCATAGCGGTTATCAGGTCGATTAACGCCAGCGCAATCGTTAATAAAGCGCTATACCAAGCATAGAGCATACTCTGTGCTTGGTTTTTTTATGCGTATTCATCCTAATGTATGGTTACAAACTGTCTGGTAAGCTCACACTTATTCACATATTGATACGGCAGAACACTGGTAAGGCTCTGGAATTTCTACTTATAATTGAATAGATAAGTACAAAAATTCACCCTTATAAAAATATATCAATAAGAAAACAGGATTTCATCATGAGTCATACCAATAACGATAGTTCAGACATCAAGAAAGCCGCTGAACAAGCAAACAGTCAGCAGATTGAGAAAAATTTAGAGAGCGGCAGCCCAGTCGATGCGCCAGAATTATTAACGGAAGAAGAACAAACGTCTTTTATCAACGATGATTTACGTACAGATAAATAATTAGAAAGCTATTGAATGTAATCCTAATCCAAGCAAGGGAAACGCTATGTCACATGATACTCAGTCGAATAATACGCACCCAAATAATGAAGAGCCTGTATCAGTCAACGATCCAGCGAAGCTGCATCCAGACAATGCAACAGACAGCTATGAAGGTCGTAAACACGAGCCCGACATTGATGGACCACAGCAAGATTCGCAGGAAACTGATGAGATATATGCAGATCCACGTAAAGAAGAGAACCTACCTCCTGGAGGCAAAAATGTCGGTGATTTAAATGCTTATGATTTGTCACAAAAAGGCAATGAATAGTTTTTGTCTCAAGTTTTTTTATCAAATGAGACATTGATCATCAGACATTTAAAACTGTACAAAATAATAAGAACGTTGAATTAAAAAATAAGGATATGACAATGCAAACTCAAGATCCCGCCTTAACCAAAACGCCTATAGATAGAGAGGGTATGAGTAACGATGACAGTATCGAAAACCATACCACTATTAATAAAGGTACTGATACTTTCCAAGAGGGCGTTGTAGGGTCAGAACATGTTAATGATGGCGATAATGCTGCCCGTCAGCCAGACCGCCGCGATCAAGAAGGCAATGCTTTTGATGATGGTATCAATGAATATACCACTATTAATAAAGGTGCTAAAAGCGAAGGTATAAATGATTTAAATCGTTATGCAAATATTGATAACGCTCAAACTCGTGTGTTAAATCCTGACGAAAAGGATTTTTAGAACACGCTTTAAAGCTTAGGAAGTCTTAAAAATAAAAAAAGGTGCTGCAGTAATGACGTTTAATACGTTGCTAGCAGCACCTTTTTTTGAGCAGTTTTCATAAATTATATAGTAGCAGGCTCACCACTATGAAAGCGCAGCTCAGTATCTGGAGTTGCTATCAACTCTGCCTCTATTTCTTTAAAGAATGCCACACGCTCATCGATACTGTCATCAGATAATGACTGCGCCAATGCCAAATAATCTTCAAAATGGCGGCTTTCTGATTTTAATAAATAACGATAGTATTTTGCCAACCGTGCATCATTGATAACCTCAGCAAGTGCCGCAAAGCGCTCACAAGAGCGTGCTTCGATAAATGCCCCAATGATAAGCACATCTACCATCGCGGCAGGCTCGTAAGTGCGTTTGTATTTAAGCATTCCCTTAGCATAGCGCCCTGCACTCAGATATTCCCACTCTTGTCCGCGCTCATTCATAATGCCGAGCACTTGCTCGTAATGCAGCATCTCCTCACGTATCAGCTGTGCCAATTTGCGCTGCAAATCATACGAGAACTCATAGCGAAAGATGAGATTCATCGCGGTACCTGCTGCCTTTTTTTCACAATTGGCATGGTCTTGAATAATCAGAGGTAAATTATCAACAGCGGCGTTGACCCAAGCTTGCGAGGTGCGCGCGCCCAAAAACTCATAAACAGGCGATAAATCTACCTTTAATGGTGGGCTCAGGTGGGTAATATCGACACTGTCTTCATTGCTACTACTGTTATTACTGTTGCCGTCTAATACTGTCTCTATGGCAAGATTGTCCTTTGTCGTAGTAGAAGGTTCAGAGTGAGAGTGAGGAGGTATGGTAGCTACTGGTGTGTTTTGGGGATTTATAGTCATAGTGTGCTTGGGCTTTATTGACGAGTGAATGAATAAGGTAATAAAAAAGTGGCTATTGATGCGCTAAATGTATTTAAATCCTCTAAATGAGTTTGCTACGATAGATAACCGTTACGCATAAATGCAAACTGTAACGATTACTTACAGTTTATACTTGCCTTTAAATTGATAGGGTTCAATAACGGGCTTTACGCTGCTAATACTGGTGGCTTATATAGTATCATTTATATACAGCCTAAGCATTTAGTTACTAAATGGGGTTTCCTTGTTTATTCTATTGTTTGATAGTAGGATGATATTTTGCTTTTAGGATATTTTGTCTTACTATTGATTGTCAGCTGATAGCAGGTAGTCAATATTATATCAACTATCAATAGCGTCTCAAAATTTAAGGTTTATAGAGCATCTTTGCTTAAAGCCTATCTAGATAATATCTGATAATAAAACGTTAAACACCGCTAAATAATGACGGCCAATGTAAAATGTAATTTAGCAGTAAATTTACGTGGCTTGTCTCTTATGGTCGAATATTTATTACTTTGCAATTCTGCTTTATATGCCCTTTTGCATGACTGTCTGTATGGATAGGATATGTCATAGCAGTGTAATATCGAAAAACTCACAAACAGATAAGGATAACAGTATGAGCCAGTCTTCTAATGCCAATCGCGTTCAGAAAGGCATTCTTGCCATCGATCAGCAACTGTTCGATTTTATTGAAAATGAAGTACTGCCGAAAGTCGGTGTCGATTCAGACGGTTATTGGTCAGGTTTTGAAAAGGTCATTAAAGAATTTACCCCGCGCAACAAAGCGCTGCTTGCAACTCGTGCTAAGATTCAAGGACAGATTGACCAATGGCATCTGGACAACCCTGCCAACAATGGCGATATTGATTATCCAGTGTACAAAGCATTTTTACAAGAAATTGGCTATCTGTTACCAGAAGGCGAGGCATTTAACGTCAGTACAGAAAACGTCGATGATGAGATTGCTGTGATTGCAGGACCGCAGCTGGTAGTGCCAGTACGTAATGCTCGCTATGCATTGAACGCCAATAATGCGCGTTGGGGCAGCTTATATGATGCTTTGTATGGCACCAATGTGATCAGTGATGAAAATGGTCAAGAAGCAAAAGATGGCTACAATCCAAAACGTGGTGCAGCCGTCGTCGCTTATGCCAAAAACTTTTTAGATGAAAACTTTTCGCTAGCGTCAGGTTTATATAGCGATGCAACGGGCTTTAAAGTGGTCGATGGCAAGCTTGAGATTGCGCAAGGCGATAGCAGCACGCAACTAAAAGATACAGCACAGTTCGTCGGTTTTATGGGAGACGCTGATAGTCCTAGTGCTGTCTTATTAAAGAACAATAACTTGCATGCTGAAATCCAAATCGATGGCAACCATACAATTGGTAAAGATGATCCTGCCAATATCAAAGATGTCTTATTAGAGTCAGCGCTAACTGCGATTCAGGATTGTGAAGACTCAATCGCTGCGGTCGATGCCGAAGAAAAGGTTGAGGCTTATCGCAATTGGTTTGGCTTAATGAATGGCGATTTGCAAGAAACCTTTGAGAAGGGCGGTAAAACCCGCACCCGTAAGCAAAATCCTGATCGCGAATACACCACGCCAGAGGGTGATACGCTTACCTTACCAGGTCGCTCATTATTGCTCATCCGTAATGTTGGTCATCTGATGCAGAATCCGGCGATTATGGTAGATTTGGGTAATGGTCCTGAAGAAGTCTTTGAAGGTTTGATGGATGGTCTCATTACGCCTTTATTATCATTAAACGATTTGAATGGTAAAACCGAGCTATCAAACTCACGTAAAGGTTCGATGTATATTGTTAAGCCAAAAATGCATGGTCCTGATGAAGTCAAAATGGCGAATGACCTCTTTAATGCCTCAGAAGACTTGTTAGGCTTAGAGCGTTATACGATAAAGATCGGCATCATGGATGAAGAGCGCCGTATGACGGTCAACTTAAAAGAAGCCATTCGCCAAGCAAAAGAGCGTGTGATTTTTATTAATACTGGCTTCTTAGATCGTACCGGTGATGAGATGCATACCAGTATGAATGCAGGTCCCTTCGTACGTAAAGGCGATATGAAGTCGCAAACGTGGCTACTAGCCTATGAGCAGTGGAACGTAGATATCGGTCTGGAAGTAGGTCTACAAGGTCATGCTCAGATTGGTAAAGGTATGTGGGCAAAACCTGACGAGATGCAAGAGATGATGGACACCAAGATTGCCCATCCACAGGCAGGTGCCAATACTGCGTGGGTACCGTCACCAACGGGTGCGACCTTGCACAGCATGCACTATCATCAGGTCAATGTCACTGAGGTTCAAAACAGCCTAAAATCACGTACGCGCGCTAGCATAGATGATATCTTGACCATTCCATTAGCAAAAGATACCAATTGGACTGAGGAAGAAAAGCAGCAAGAGATTGATAATAATGCTCAAGGTATCTTAGGCTATGTCGTACGCTGGGTAAATCAAGGTGTTGGTTGCTCTAAAGTACCTGACATCAATGACGTGGGCTTAATGGAAGATCGTGCGACGTTGCGTATCTCAAGTCAGCATATCGCCAACTGGCTACATCATAATGTGGTCAGCGAACAGCAAGTGATGGATGCTATGAAACGTATGGCAAAAATCGTCGATGAGCAAAACGCTGATGATGCCGATTATCAACCGATGGCGACTGACTTTGATAACTCCTATGCTTTCAAAGCCGCCTGTGATTTGGTGTTTAAAGGTCGCGAGCAGCCAAGTGGCTATCCTGAGCCAGTATTGCATCAAGCGCGTTTAGATCTAAAAGCACAGCTTCCATGTAAAGCTTAATAGCCAATTAGAGTGGTTCAATCTTAGTGCTTTAACCTCTGCCAAATGCTTAATTTGGCAGAGGTTTTTTCGTCATATTAAAAATAAATATATGCCTGTTAAATATATAGTGAATCGACTAGATAGCAATAAACCATAAAAATGTATTGCAAAATATTTCAGTTTTGCTATTCTTAATGCAAGGTATGATTTTTGATAAATATGTTTCGGCCTTGTAAACGGACTTTGATAGGAAGATAGACAGATATCGCCTATGTCAGCTTTGCTTGCCATAAATCTTGAGCGCATCCCACCCCTAAACTGTAAAAATGGAGTTTTACACAATGAAGAAATTACTTTTAGCATCAGCAATCGCAGCCCTGTCTGTATCTGCAGCTAATGCCGCACCTACTGTATACGGTAA
>NZ_DATIRM010000009.1:0-1829 GCF_035469765.1 Psychrobacter sp. | reverse complement strand
ATGAGTGTACATTGATTGTTATGGGGTGGTATGCGGCGCTTAGACATCCAGAAAAAAAATATTGTAAAATATTAATTCTAGCATTATTGTCAATTACTTGCCTAGCCAAGCACCGTGAACTGCGCAAACAATATAATAAGTTGATATTCATTATTTAGCCAGTTGATAATGCCAAAAAACTGATCTAAATATCAACCTTAAATGCAAAATATTTCAAAATATTACAGAAAAAATGCGTATTAAGATGAGCAACTGATTGGCATTTGCGGTGCATGAGGCGCAGGTGGCAAGGTATCAAGTTCAATGGCGCTATCTTGTAGGGTATAAGGGCTAGCCAATAAGTCGAACACTCGATTCAATTCGTCAAACTGTCCTTGCTCTGCTGCGACAATAACACGCTGGGCCATACTATTACGCAATACATAAATCGGATTACTGGTTTGCATGTCCTCAATTGCTTGAGTATCAGAATTCTGCTGTATTTGTGCTAAATAACGCGTTACCCAATCTTGCAAGACTTGCGTTGCTTCATTATTCAACTCAGCAGTCATTATTGTCCATAGCTGCTGCTCATAAGGATGCTGGTCAGGTGAGATTAGGCCCAGTAGTGCCCGGAAACTATTGGTATAGTCGAGTAGGTTATCTTCTAGCAGCGTCAACCATTCAAATGCCAAACTTAGGCTCTCACGCTGATGCGGCAACCCAAGCTTGCGGCATAGCCCTTGCTGATAATGCTGCATAAAGGTCGCCTCGTAAGGCGCTAAACAATCTGCTAATGCCTCACGTGTCACATCTTTTAAGCGCATAAAGTGTGGTAGCCAGATATTTAGATTCCAATGACCAATAGCTGGCTGATTCTGGTAAGCATAGCGTCCGCTGTGGTCTGAATGGTTATTGATCCAAGCAGGGTTAAAGCGCTCCATAAAACCAAATGGACCAAAGTCTAGAGTACTGCCAGTAATAGATAGGTTATCCGTATTCATAACACCATGCGCAAATCCAATAAGTTGCCAATCCGCTATCATCCGCGCTGTACGCTCAACCACCGCTTGTAAAAATGCGAGGACTGGCTTATCACTATCACGGCACTCTGGATAATAAGTATCAATCATATAGTCGGTAAATTCAGCGAGTAAGTCGGGTGCAAAGCTTGCAATCCACTCAATATGACCTAAACGAATATGACTGTCAGCGACTCGCATCAAAGCTGCTCCTGCTTCCAGTCGCTCGCGGCGCACTTTGGTATCTGATACCACAAATCCCAAGGCGTTAGAGGAGGCAATACCAAGTTGGGTTAGTGCATGACCGCATAAATATTCGCGAATGGTACTGCGTAACACCGCGCGTCCATCGCCCATGCGTGAGTAGGGCGTCAACCCCGCACCCTTTAGATGTAAGTCTTGTAATTGGTCGTTTTTATCAAGTACTTGCGCCATCAATAAGCCGCGTCCATCACCCAATTGCCCAGCCCATTGACCAAATTGATGACCTGCATAAGCCATTGATAAAGGTCGAAATTCAGTCGGTACGTACTGTCCGCCGAGTATCTCAACCCAGCGTGCCATCAAATCTGTATCTTCTGTCCAGCCCAGCTGCTCAGCAACTTGAATATTAAAATGACCGACACGAGGATTGTTTAATGGGTTTGGCAGTTGCTCATGATAAAGACGGGTGTCCAATTGAGCATAGGTGTTTTGATAGCGCATAAGAGCCGTTCCAATTTAAAGATAAAAGCTGGGAGAGGAGATTTAAGATATAAACCGAATAAACTCACTATAACATAGCCTTGATATAGCAGCATTGCACTCTGTCCGTCTCTTGTAAATCGT
>NZ_DATIRM010000008.1:0-3719 GCF_035469765.1 Psychrobacter sp. | reverse complement strand
TCATTGCTAGCCCTTGATACTCTGTTAGCGGAGGTCAATAAAACGGTACTTTTGCAAGAGGTCTAATAAAAGCTTGTCTGTTTACTCTGCTATAAAAAAGCGCCTAATCATTGATTGGGCGCTTTTTTATATTTAAGACTTTCTGGCTTTATTTAGGGCTAGCTGACCAGACCGGTGAGCGAATCGTACCTTGCCCAGATTTACCAAAGGTTTCGCCGCCGTTTAGTGATTTGATGGTTAATATGCCTTTTCCACCTTGCTTTGAAGCATAGACCACGCGCTTACCATTAGGCGAAAAGCTTGGCGCTTCATCGATACCGGTATTGCCCAAATTGGCAGTGACCGCGCCGCCGCTATTCATAATGGCAGCTGAGCGCCCATTTAAAAAGGCAATCTGTGTGCCATCGCTACTAAATTGTGGACTGGTAGCGTAACCACTATTTGATACCTTGGTTGTGCGTCCTGAACCGAATTCATAACGATAAATCTGCGGCTTATTAAATCCAGCTTTATCAGATACAAAGACAAATGATCTGCCATCTGGAGCATAGCTTGGCTGTACTTCACTACTTGGCCCGTTGGTTAATCGTCTTGGTTGACCGCCGCTGGCACTCATCTCATAAATATCAGCGCTGCCCTCAAAACTACTAGAGAACAGGATTTTGCTGCCATCTGGTGAGAATGAAGGGCTTAAGTTGCTACCAGGGAAGGGCGTCAATGACGTTGCACCGCCGCCGCTCACGCTTTGTACATAAATAATAGGATAAGATTTGTCTCGCTGTACAGCGTAGGCAATACGGTTGCCATCAGGCGACCATGCTGGAGAGAAAATAGAACCTGCAACCTCAGTAATGGTTTTGGCATTCTCGCCATCGGCATCCATCACTTTTAAGCGTGATACTTTTGCTTTGCCAATTCCAGTTTCTTCAATATAGGCAATACGCCCTGAGAAATCACCTGGTATGCCGGTAATCAGCTCATAAACTTTATCGGCGATGACGTGAGCGGCATAGCGCATGTTATCTTTATTGTTATCAGCAGTTAAAGTTTGCTTGCCTTCGATCACGCGTCCTGTTTTGACCTCAATCACTTCATAGTCGGTGACAACTTTACCGCGGCTACTGCGCGTGCTGCCTACCACAAGATAGGGAATGCCCATACTTTGCCATACTGGCAATGTCCCTGCCAGCTCGCTGCTGCTACGTGGCTGCTGAGGTAAATTTTGACTGGTGACTTTTAGCTCAGTTTTGCTCAAATCATTTAGAATAATAGGCGATAAAATACTATCACTAGCAAAAGGTACAAAAGCGACTTGGTTTTGTTGCACAGGAATCTCGTAATCCAATTCTAAAACAACCGGCGCTGCCAATACACTTGGTGCGATAAGTAAGCTTGAGGCGCTGGCAAGTAACGAGGCGAGTAGTTTGTTGTGAGTGCGCATGAGTAAGTTAAGCTCCTAAAACAATATTAGTATCATTTTTATAGGTTATTAGTTCGCCATAAAGATAAGGCAGTCCCTTCTACAGTACAAGCTGTTTAAGGTAACGTTATCAATAATATAAAACATGAGCAACTGATTAATTGCTGCCCTTAAACTGTATGGTAAAGGTGGGGTATTTTGGATCGTCAGCACCGATTGGTAAGCTGCCTGTGTTCAGTACGGCTTGTTTTGCGGCTTCATTGACGGCTTCATCAGGTCCTGAAGCGGTGACATTGGTGATATTACCGCTGGCATTGACCGTAATTGTGAGGGTCGCACGCTGAGTTGAGCCTCTTGCTGCAGTCGGCGGATTATAGTTACGCTTGATAAGGTTGATGATTTCACTATTACTAGCGCCTCGACTACCGCCTGATGCGGAACGGCTACTGCCTTTTGAGGGGCTTGAGGTTGCGCTATCACCAGATAAGCTTGACTGACCATCGTTTGATAAGCTAAGGGTTTGACCTGAGCTACTAGAGCCACCTGTATTGATTTCTATATTACGATCTGTGGCAGTTGGGCGCTTAATCTTAGGAGGATTGTTTTGTTTATTACGAAAATCGCCAAGCATTTTTTGTTCTTCAATGAGCTGCTGTCTTTTTTCTTTTTCAATTTGGTCATGTTCTTCTAGTACAGACTCATCTAATCGCGATGCCCACTCCGCCATACTGCGCTCATACTCTTGGTTTTGTTCAAGCAGACGCTGGTGTTGCTCTTCACTCATCAAGATAGGAGCCGTGGCAGGCTCAGTAGAGCGTGTAAAGACAGGCACTTGCTGAGAGTTTGGTTGAGCAGGATTTGGAGTGCTGACGCTACCATCAAAAGCTTCTGTAGGCATAGCTGAGCTACTTGTACCGCTTTCCGCTTGCATGGCACTGGCTGCTGCGGCGCGATTGGCAAGGATTTGCCCTTGCATCTCTGCCAGCTGTTCAGGAGATACCATCGTAGTTTCAATACTACCTGCGGTTTCAACGTCCATATGTTGATAGGTATAAATAAGGATACCAATAACAAGACCATGTGCCAGCAAACTGAGCAGCGTGGGTAAAGTTAGCCCATTGCCTTCAGGTTCGGTTGGTACATAAACGGTTGGAGCCTTATACATGGTAGTAATACTCAAAAACGTGATACTAAAAGACAAGTGTTATCAGCTTATCTGCTTTATTCGCTTACCTGCTTCATTCTAGCCCAATGTACCAAACAGGCAGCTTTTAACATTACGACAATGACTATAGCGTCGGTGTAGGTAGAGGCGCGCCGGTCAATAGTCCAACCTTTTGGATACCTGCTTGCTGCAACGTTGCCATCAAGGTCATGATAGCGCCATATTGATTGTTTTGGTCGGCATTAATCATCACTTGTACCGGCTGAGCGCCGGCATTACTGCTTTGATTTTGCAGGTTCGCTAGCGTATCAATCAGCTCAGGCTCACTAATCGGCAAGTCAACATTGCTCTCATAACTGATAAAAATCTCGCCGTTACCGGTCAGAGACACAATCACTGGCAGCTGACTCTGACTCATGGTGTTGGTTTGCTCTTTTGGCAAATCGACATCGACACCGGTAATCAGCATCGGCGCGGTCACCATAAATATCACCAGCAATACCAGCATTACATCGATATAAGGAACAACGTTCATCTCCGCATTGAGTGCTTTTTTCTCACGGCGATAGGGACTTTGTTTCATAGACCTGCCACCTGAGTGCTTTGATTAGCTTGGCTCACTTGAGTGCTAGGTTGCGGGCTTTCATTACTGGTCTCACGCTGGAGCATACCCGTCATCTCATCACAAAATAAGGCACGTGAATCATATAAACGGCTAGATTTAGCAGTAAAATGGTTATAAGCCAATACTGCAGGGATAGCAGCAAACAAACCCATAGCAGTAGCAATCAATGCTTCTGCGATACCTGGTGCAACAGCGGCTAGGGTCGCTTGCTCATTTTGTGATAAGCCCAAAAAGGCATTCATGATACCCCATACCGTACCGAACAGACCGACGTAAGGCGCAACGGAGCCAATGCTGGCAAGTGTCGTGAGTCCCGATTCTAAAAGTAGCTGCTGACGACCTAAACCAACCCTCAACTTACGCTCAACGCCGTCAATAATATTATCCTTTGGTTGGCGTTTTTTGTGCATTCTTAAGTATTCAGAGAACCCAACATAAAAAATCTGCTCAAGCCCTTGGCGCTCAGGTGAGCCTTGGATACCTTGGTACAATTTTGCCAAATCTTCACC
>NZ_DATIRM010000007.1:0-7491 GCF_035469765.1 Psychrobacter sp. | reverse complement strand
CCGTCATTTAGTGCAAATAAAGTATGGTCACGACCCATGCCAACACCTTCGCCAGCGTGGAACTCTGTACCACGTTGACGAACGATGATGTTACCAGCGACGATGGCTTGACCGCCAAAGATTTTTACGCCTAGCATTTTTGGGTTTGAATCACGACCGTTACGGCTTGAACCGGCAGCTTTTTTATGTGCCATGAGAAAATCTCCTTGTTAATGTGACTTATCGCTAATGCGATAACTCTTAAGCTTTTAGTGCGTTATTAATTATCAATAAACTGACAATCGTTAATTAAGCATTAATCGCTTTGATTTTTAACAAGGTATACCATTGGCGGTGACCTTGCTCTTTGTGATAATGCTTACGACGGTTGTGCTTGACGATACGGATTTTTTCGCCGCGGCCATGCTCAACAACTTCAACTTCAACACTAGCGCCTTCAACGATAGGCTGACCAATCTTGACAGTTTCACCATCAACAATCATCAACACATCTTCAAATTTGATTGTTTCGCCTGTTTCTGCTTTAAGTAATTCAACTTTAAGCAATTCATTAACGACTACAC
The DNA here is from genome assembly GCF_035469765.1 of Psychrobacter sp. Lineage (GTDB taxonomy): Bacteria > Pseudomonadota > Gammaproteobacteria > Pseudomonadales > Moraxellaceae > Psychrobacter. Next base: position 6,928 of record NZ_DATIRM010000007.1, on the reverse strand, counting down.
GGTGCTGTTTACCACCAGTTTTGATTACTGCGTACATTGTATGACTCCGTTTAACCCGTGTGCCGTGGCTGATATCATACCAACACTTCGACGACGAACACGACAGGGAAAAATTAAAGGCAAGATTTTACGGCTTTTTGCTGATAAAAGCAAGCCGCACCTCTTGTTTTTGTATGGTGGTAATACCAAAAATCTATGCTCGTATCAGGAACAATGTCATTGATTAACCAGCGTAATGTATATCGCTATTAATACAGAGCGCCTAATAACACGCAGAGATAGTGGTTAAAATCCAACAGCGGCTATTATAGCTTATCTAATCAGAGACTTACAGTTTTTTGTAAATAGACATGTAATAAGCATCTACCAATCGTCCATCGTTGTTAATATCACTTAGTTGCTAATAGCTACTTACCAGTGGTTTGCTGATTTTCATCATAATAAACGCCGCAATATTCGCCTGAACCTCAAGCGCCGTATCGAATTTTGCTATACTTAAATCAACAATATCACTAGATAGCTATGCTATCATGCATAAAACGCTGGCTTTGCTATGTATCACTATTAAAAGTATCGCTATTAACATATTCTTTATTTTTATTGGTTTGATTATCTATTATGACTTGTACTTCTTTATCTAACACCGCTGCGCCATTGTCTACTGCGCCATCAGTCAATCTAACGTCGACACCAACCTATGCTGATATCCAAAGCATTGTGGCTGATGATTTTGAAATTATGGACAAACAAGTCTTTGGCAGTCTTAACTCCAAAGTTCAGCTGGTGATGAATGTGTCACAGCACGTGATTAACGCTGGCGGGAAACGTATGCGCCCCTTGATTACGCTGTTATGTGCGCGGATGCTTAGTGATGAGCCATCACAGCAGGCGATGCATTTGGCGGCGATTACTGAGATGCTGCATACGGCAACCTTGGTACATGATGATGTGATAGATGAATCAGGGCAACGCCGTGGTAAGCCAACCGCGAACGCGACTTGGGATAATGCGACAGCTGTACTGGTCGGTGACTATCTGATTGCCCGTGCCTTTAACTTGTTGGTAGGCTTTCAAAGCTTGCCACTATTGCAAGTGTTCTCAGACGGCACTTGTGATATCGCTGAAGGTGAAGTATTACAACTGCAGCATCAGCATAACCCTGAAGCAACTGAGCAAGACTATCTAAACATCATCGACGGTAAGACTTCACGTTTGTTTATGATGGCAACTCAAGGTGCTGCGATTTTGCAAGATCAAACGCAGCACTTGCAAGCCTTAGCAGATTTTGGTCAGCACTTTGGCAATGCTTTTCAGATTGTCGATGATGTGCTCGATTATAGTGGTGATAGTGAAGTGATGGGCAAAAACCTAGGCGACGACCTTGCAGAAGGTAAACCTACGCTGCCAACTATCAAAGCGCTTGAGTTGCTCAAAGATAGCGACGCCGAAGGCTATGAGCAGCTCCGTATTGCCGTACAAACAGGTAAAACGCCAAACGCTGAGCAGCTTATTGATTTGGTACGCCGTTCAGGCTCATTAGATTATTGTAAGCTGCGTGCTTTGGAAGAAACCAAGCTGGCGCAACAAGCACTTAGCACCCTACCTGACAATCGTTATCGTCAAGGTCTATACCAATTGACCGAGCTTGCTAGCGCACGATTAGTGTAGCATCACCGTTTTTTTAACCGCTATTAGTACCGACTCACGTCTCTACTGCAATAGTTAATTATGCATAGTAGAGACTGTTGATGGCTATTTTTTAATGATCATAATTAATGGTTGCTAAATTTGTTATTTTGTTTACAAACCTGTTTTTTCATGCTCTAAAGACCTCAATGCTCATATGGTTTTACAATTATAACAAAAGTTTACAATATACTTTAATAGTAGGATGTATAGCGCTCTATTAGCTGTTAGCTGACGTGACGCTTACTGTAACGGTATTTTTTTATCCATAAAACGTAATATTACTGCTTTTTATCACCCTTCCTATTGTAAACCACTTGACTGTGGGGTTACCCCAATAGTTTATAATAACTCGTTAAATTTACTAATCCACTTTGTGGTCTGCCTACACTTTGATACAAAAAAATCTGGCATAGCTACTCAATCTATTTCGCTATCGGATGTCCTACTAGCGAGGTTTTACTAAATCAGTTTATTAAAAATCTAAATTGGGAGCGAGAGTATAAGTGCGCAGTATTAGTAAAGATTTTATATTCTATACACCAAAATTTATTGATTAACTTTTTATACTGTCATTATTTTATATACATATTGCCGAGGACATTGATGAAGCACTCTTATCTTGCGCTTGTAATAGCAACTGTACTATCTGGAGCTGTACTGGTTGGCTGTGACAAAAAAGAGGATGCCGCTGGCGACGCGGCTGCACAGCAACAAATGCCGCCCTCCGTCGTCAACGTTCAGACTGTTACCTTTGGTACCGTACCACAAGTACAGACTTTTTCTGGACGCACAGCGGCTTATCAAACCGCTGATGTCCGCCCACAGGTGAACGGAATTATAGACGAAGTATTGTTCCGTGAGGGCAGCAACGTCAAAAAGGGTCAGCCTTTATACCGTATCAATACGGATAACTATGCAACGTCTATTACCACTGGTCAGGCGGCGATAGCCCAAGCAGAAGCCAACTATCAGACAGCTTTGGCCAATAATGCCAATGCAAAAGCGGATTTGGCCAGCCGTCAAGCGTCACTATCACAAGCACAAAATGATTTGCAACGTCTGCAAGGTTTGGTCGCTATTGATGCCATCTCAAAGCAGCAATACGACCAAGCACAAACCACCGTGCGTACTGCACAGGCTGCCGTACAAAGCGCCAATGCTGCTATCGGTCAATCGCAAGCAGGTATTGAAAGCGCAAAAGCTGGTATTCAGACAGCAAAAGCTGGCTTGCAAGCGAGTACCTTAGATCTGAATCGTACTATCGTACGCGCACCTATCTCAGGTCGTACTGATCGCTCTAGCGTGACTGCTGGTACATTGGTCAGCTCAGGTCAACCTACTCCTTTAGTGACCATCTCTCGCCTAGATCCTATCTATGTCGATATCAGTCAATCATCGTCTGAGCTGCTTAAATTGCGCCAACAAATCTCTGCTGGCAAAGCGCAAGCAGGAATGAATTCAGTTGAGTTAGTACTAGAAGATGGCTCAACGTATCCTGTACGTGGTGAGTTGGCGTTGTCAGAAGCGAAAGTTGATGAATCAACAGGTGCAGTGACATTACGTGCAGTCTTCCCGAATAATAGCAATATCTTATTACCTGGTATGTATGTCAGCGCCCGCTTAACTCAAAGCGTGATTACCAATGCGGCACTCGTCCCACAGAGCGCTGTGATGCGCTCGACTAAAAGTGAGACGCAAGTTTATATCGTTGATGAAAACAATAAAATCCAAGTTCGTCCGGTCACGATTAATGGCACATATCAAGGACAATGGGTGGTCACTGACGGTCTTCAAGCTGGCGACAAAGTAGTGATTATCGGTGGTGCAAAAGTGAAGCCTGAACAAGAGGTTATTGCGAAGCCATTAGAAAATCCAAACCCTGCGCCTACTGCAAAAGAGCCTGCTGCCAAAACACCGCAGCAAGCTGCACAATCAGCCGCCAAATAATTCCATTCAAAGCTAGGAAGACTTAGGGATTTACTATGTCACGTTTTTTTATTAATCGCCCTATTTTTGCTTGGGTGCTGGCTGTTTTGGTCATGCTCATCGGGGTGATATCGGTTCTTAACCTACCGATTGAACAGTATCCACGTATTGCACCACCGACGATTTCGGTCAGTGCAAGCTACCCTGGTGCTAACGCGCAAACCGTTGAAAATTCAGTAATACAGATTATTGAGCAGCGCATGAAAGGGCTTGATGGTCTGATGTATATGTCATCATCAAGCTCTTCAAATGGTAGTGCCTCAGTGACGCTTACCTTTGAGAACGGTACTGATTCTGATACGGCTCAGGTACAAGTACAGAACAAACTGCAAGCCGCGATGAGCTCGTTACCTGAATCGGTACAGCGTCAAGGCGTCAACGTTAATAAATCATCTAGCAGCTTTATGATGGTTCAGGCATTCATCTCCGAAGATGGCAGTATGGATCGATCAGACATTGGCGATTATATTAACTCCAATGTCCTCGATGCGATCAGTCGGGTTGAAGGTGTGGGTGAGGTTCAAGTCTTTGGCTCTAACTATGCGATGCGTGTTTGGCTTGACCCTTCACGCCTACGTAGCTACAACATGGTGCCATCTGATGTCGTCAATGCGATACGAGCACAGAACACTCAGGTATCTGCTGGTCAATTAGGACAAGCACCTGCTGACACTGACCAACAGGTGATTAACGCTACTGTTACGGTCCAAAGCTATTTACAAACGCCTGAAGAATTTCAAAACATTCTGTTAAAAACTGACACCGCTGGTGCGCAGGTACGTTTAGGCGATGTGGCGGATGTCGAAATCGGCAGTGAGAATTATAGCGTTGTGTCTTTATATAATGGACAAGAAGCGGCTGGTTTGGGTATCTCGCTTGCTGGTGGTGCCAACGCACTTGAAACTCGTGAGGCAGTTGGTGTGCGTATGGCAGAGCTGGAAAAGAATTTTCCAGCTGGTCTGACATCAGTGGTTCCTTATGACACCACACCATTTGTTCGTCTATCTATTGAACAAGTCGTTATAACCCTCATTGAGGCGATTGTATTAGTATTTATCGTTATGTTCATTTTCTTACAGAACTGGCGCGCGACTATCATTCCAACGCTTGCCGTACCTGTCGTTCTATTGGGTACGTTTGGGGTGCTGTATGTTGCTGGCTTTAGTATCAACGTATTGACCATGTTTGCTATGGTGCTCTCCATTGGTCTATTGGTCGATGATGCAATCGTTGTCGTAGAGAACGTTGAGCGTATATTAGAAGAAGATCCTCACATTTCTATTAAAGACGCGACCGTTCAATCGATGGGTGAAATCAGTAAGATCGTTATTGGTATTGCGCTTATCTTATCCGCTGTATTCATACCGATGGCTTTCTTTGGCGGCTCAACAGGCGTGATTTACCGTCAGTTCTCTATTACTTTGATTACCAGCATGGTGTTATCAGCCATGGTCGCGCTTGTTTTCACCCCTGCCCTATGTGTGACATTGCTAAAACGTGGCAAAAGTCATGAAAAAGGCAATAGCGAAAATCAAAAAGGCTTCTTTGGTTGGTTTAACCGCTCTTTTACCAAAACCAGTCAATCTTATGAAAAATTTGTCGGTAAAAGCTTCCGTTTTAAATGGTTATATCTGATTGTCTATGCCGCCATTATCGGTATTATGGCAGTGGTGTTCTTGCGTATTCCTGGCTCATTTTTACCAGAAGAAGATCAAGGTATTATGTTTACCTTGGTTCAGCTTCCTGCCGGCTCTACGCTAGATGAGACACAAGACGTACTGGATAAAGTTAGAAATTATTACGACACTCAAGAGACCGATAACATTGCTTCTGTCTTTACCATTGCAGGCTTTAGTTTTGCTGGTCAAGGTCAAAATATGGGTCTGGCATTTGTACGTTTGTCAGATTGGGAGGAACGTTCTGGTGATGAAAACACAGCCCAAGCCGTTGCTGGTCGAGCAATGGGTTATTTCTTTACTCAGTTAAATGAAGCGCAAGTATTTGCCATTGTACCCCCAGCTATTACTGAGCTTGGTAATGCCAGTGGTTTTGATTTAATGCTTCAAGATAGTGGCAACCTTGGACACGATGGGTTACTTGAAGCCCGTAATATGCTCTTAGGTATGGCAGCACAGAATGAACAAGTTGCTGGTGTGCGTCCTAACGGTCAAGAAGATTCGCCACAACTTAAGGTAAACATCAACCAAGAGCAAGCTGCAGCTTATGGCTTGTCGTTAAGTAATATCAACAGCGTTATCTCAACAGCGTGGGGCTCAAGCTACGTTAATGACTTCGTCGATCGTGGTCGTATTAAACGTGTCTATGTACAAGGTGAGGCAAGCAGCCGCACCAACCCTGATGACATTGGTAAATGGTATGTACGAAATGACATGAACGATATGATTTCGTTCGATGCATTCTCTAGCAGTGAGTGGCAGTCAGGCTCACCGCGGCTCACTCGCTACAACAGCTTACCGTCAATGAACATCCAAGGTAGCGCAGCACCAGGTTTAAGTACTGGTGAGGCAATGAGCTCTATGGAAGCCATGATAGACAAATTACCTGAAGGTATCAGTTACGAGTGGACAGGCATGTCATTGGAAGAGCAAAAGTCAGGTGCACAAGCGCCCATGCTTTATGCGTTTTCAATCCTAGTCGTGTTCTTGTGCTTGGCGGCTCTATATGAAAGCTGGTCTATCCCCTTCTCTGTCCTATTGGTCATTCCACTTGGGGTATTGGGTGCAGTGATATTTACTTGGCTACGCGGTTTTGCCAACGATATTTATTTGCAAGTTGGTCTACTTACGGTCGTTGGTCTATCGGCCAAAAATGCCATTTTGATTATTGAGTTTGCCAAAGAGCGCCAAGAGGCAGGTTATAGTCTCACAGATGCCGTTATGACAGCAGCGCGTCAACGCTTACGTCCAATTATTATGACCTCTCTTGCCTTTGGACTAGGTGTTGTGCCATTATTCTTAGCAAACGGTCCAGGTTCAGGCAGTCAAAATGCTATCGGTACCAGTGTTGTCGGTGGTGTGATAACCGCCACACTCTTAGGCATCTTCTTTATTCCGATGTTTTACATCTGGGTACGTAGTGCGTTCCCGCACAAATACGAGAACAACAAACCAAACGATAAAGATGATAGCAACGGTACGCCTGACTCGCACAACCCAATGCCTTCTGATAATCATCAGCCTGCAAGCCTTGGAGACAATACATAATGATTACTCAAAAAATGTTTACCAATAAC
>NZ_DATIRM010000006.1:0-12673 GCF_035469765.1 Psychrobacter sp. | reverse complement strand
GACTGATAAGAGGGTGTATCCACTCCTGCATAAAGTGCCTTATAGGTAGCTGAAACATCTTTAGATGCAATGAACTATCAAATTGATAGCATTAAGGAAATTTTACAGCATAAATCGCATAAAAGCTCTAGTAATATTAATGACATAAAGTTCTATAAAGGCGAGAAAAATAGATGAGAGGGAGAGAACCGTGACTGTATACGCTATCATTCGGTTAAGATAAAACACGTATTATTTTTAATCTTGTATTTGCCATAAAAGTAGAAAAATAAGATAACGGGCAATTAATGGGTTGGATTCGCTAACGGCGTGGCGACCAAAACTTTACCAATATCGATGTTGAGGTAGTCAGTTTTGAGACGATTAAAGCGGTAAAGAACATACTGGCTAAGACTAAGACAATGGATAATCCGGTTTGGATATCAAGCCAAATACTGCCCCAGACACCGAGCGTCACTCCAAGCTGTGCGGTAAACAGCGCGATAATGACCATCTGTTTTGGTGACGCTGACCACAGACGGGCAGTGAGCGCTGGCAATACCAATAAGCCACTGATTAACAAACTGCCAACTGCTTGCAAAGCAATCGCACAGAACCCTGCCAATACGCCCATGAAAAACAAGCGCTGGCGAGTGGGATTAATACCCTGTATGCGTGCTAATGCTTCGTGGGTTGCCAGTTTGATTTGCGCTGGCCATATATAAATAAGCAGCGCCAATCCTACCAGTACGCTACCCGCAATTAAGGGTAAATCTGACCAATCAAGTTCAAGCAAGTTACCAAACAAGAACCCTAAGACGTTTGCTTGCTGATCGGTTAGCTGGGTTAAAGTTAATAGTCCCAAACACAGTAAGGATACGGCAACCACTGCTAGTACCGCATCGGCTGGTAAGCGCTCATCATCAATCAATACCAGTCCTAATACCACCATCACACTGACCAATGCAATACCAATGCCCATGGGCAGCTGCCACCATACTGCCAGTGCCACACCGAGTAGTGTGCCATGTGCCAACGCATCCGCGAAAAAAGCCATACGTCGCCACAACACCAAACATCCTAAAGGCGCTGAAAGCAATGCTAAGATACTACCGGCAATCCATGCAGGTGCAATAATGGCTAACCAAGCAGTCATAATACATATCCGTAAATTTTTATAAAAAGGGTATAAGGCAATTTTTGCTTTAAGCAAGTTGGTTTTTATTGTATTTAACTGGGTGCGTGATGCTCGCAGGCATGTGGCTGATGGACATACGGCTGCTCATAATGATGACCGAATAGTTTCTGAAACTCACTGCTGATGGCAAGCTCGCTTGGCCGTCCTTCACAACAGATATGCTTATTCAAACAAATCACCCTTCGGCTACCTTTCATAACCCAGTGCAGATCATGAGATACCACTAGCATGGCGCAGCGTAAAAAATCCGGTAGTTCATCGATAAACTGATACAACCAAACCTCAGTATCAGGATCAAGACCCTGCATCGGTTCATCTAAAATCAATAAATTGGGCTTATCTAATAACGCCCGTGCCAATAATACCCGTTGGGTTTCACCGCCCGATAGATGCAGCATTTGCCGTGATAGTAGATGGGTCAATGATAATTTATCAAATATAAACTGCCGCTGCTCAGGCGTTAGGCGTTTTTTATGGGCTTGCGCTAACAAGTCGCTGACGCGCAATGGTAGTATTGGTGGCACAGAAAATCGCTGCGGCACATAGCCTATCTGTAAATTCTGGTACGGTGTTATCTGTCCAGCTGTCGGTTCAATCAAACCCAAAATAAGCTTAACCAGTGTCGACTTGCCAGCACCATTAGGACCAATAACGCTTACCGTCTCATTGACCGCAATGTCGATATTAATATTAGAGAGCAAACGTTGTTGACCAATATAGTAGCTGACATTACTTAAGTTCAGCAGCTTACTTGTATTATTCATCAGATGACCGCGCATATGGATAGGGAGATAGGTTTAAATATAAGAGTAAGCTAATTGTCTACTGACAAGCTTGGCAACGACCGCTTAGCTCAATCACACTACGAGCAACGGTAAAGCCGATATCTTCCTCAGCAAAGCTCATCATCTCTTGAATGGGTAAGCTGCTACATTCTTGTACACGCTGACACTGCTCACAAATTAAGAAGGCTGCCGTATGATGAGCGCGCGGATGACAGCAAGGTACATACGCATTAATAGAAGTCAGTTGATGAATCAAACCCTCACTTAACAAAAACTCCAAACTTCGATAGACGGTTGGCGGCGCGACATTTTTTGCGCCAGTAAGTTCATTTTCATTATCTAAGAGTCGCATTTGCTGTAATTGAGTGATTAAATCATAAGCACCCACTGGCTTATTGGCTTGCAATATCAGCGTATATATCTGCTGTCTTAAGGGCGTAAAACGCACACCGCGCATACAAGACTGCTCTTTTGCAGCTTTTAGACGCTCGGTCACATCCTGTGGCGTAAAATCTTGCACATCGTGTACATGCTCACAGGTCGATGAAGTGATCAGCATAGCAAAAACTCCTAAAAACAATCTGAGTAAGTGTGGCAAACAGGCAGAGTTTATAAAACGCTGCCTAGTATAACGGCAAATGATACGGGCAATACGCAGATTTGCCATTACTTTTAATCAATATCGTTTTTATATGATTGGTTGCGATTAGCAAAAATAGAATCACTAAAATGAAAAATAAAAGTGTGATTTTATAATGTTATAGTATAACATAATGGTCATTGTAAATATAATATATTAAAAATATCGCAGTTCAATGACTTAATAGGATCAATAACGCATGATTGCCAATGCTTATAACGCCACGACCATTTTAGATAAAAACTTAAACGTTCAAGAAAAGAACCTTTTGCATAAGATGCAGCAATTAATACAGCAGTATTTTTTAATAGCTAGCTTATTGATGTTAGGGTTTTTGGCGCTACCTGCTCAAGCAGCAACTGTGAGTGTCAGTAATTATCCTTTGTTTTTGTTAAGCCAAGCGGTTACTGAAGGCGCCCCCCCTGCCAAGCAGTTGCTACAAGCAGGGGAGGTGGGGCATCATGGCAGTATCAGCCCAGGTGATATAAAGGCGATTCAGGACAGCACCTTTGTCGTTTGGTTTGGTGAGTCACTAGAAAATAATTTGGCAGCAAACTTGAACAACGCACCCAACTCTATTGCTTTATTTAAATTTGATGCGTTTAAGCGTCATCCCTTGCGCGATATCAAAGGCAAGCCTATCGCTGGTACGTTAGATCCGCATATTTGGCTCGACCCTGACAATGCCAAAGCCATTACTCGCGCCCTTGCTGTCATTCATAGTCATGCTAATCCGCAATATAAAAAGCTTTATCATGCCAATGCGCAAAAATTTGCCCAACGTATGGATGCAGCAGTGGCAAAGTTAAACCTTAATGCTAAGCAAAAACCTTTGCCGTATTGGGCTTATCATGACGCTTATCAATATATAGAGAGCAGCGCCAATCTACAGCTAATTGGTAGCTTAAGTACTGACGATCATTTGGCACCAAAAGCCAGTCAACTACGTTGGCTTAATGAGCAGCGCCCAGCTAAACAGATGTGTCTGGTCAGTCCAAGTGCGCCTGCTAAAGGTTTGCTTGCCAAGCTACAGCCCGTTCGAGATACTGTTCAGTTAGAAGACATGAGCAACAGTAAAGACTTTGTCAGTGGATGGCAAACGATGGCGCAGCAAATTCACCAATGTATTTCATAAAATCGTTGTATCTTGCAAAAAGTTATTACGTGATGCGCTTATAATCTTTTGAAATAACCCATAATTATCTTTAAGGTAATTATGGGCTTATTGATAGACGAATAAATGGTGTTTTTTAGACAGCATGGTTGACAACTGCAATTCACTTGCTTAACAAATATCAGATTTTACTTGCTTAAAAAGAGTTCGCTCCTTATAATAAGTGGCGTTTAATTTTGGTTAAAAGGTAACATCTGTAGAGTGAGCCATTCACGGATAATAGTGTCGCAATGATATTAGATAGCGATATAATCCAAATGTTTAAGGCTATAGAAATACCATGACCAAGCCTGCCAAACGCACACAGAAAGATAAGATTGGCATTTATATCAAACGTCAAGCATGGATACTATTTATCCTTATTATTATTGCTTGGCTTGTAGATACGATGTGGCTGCATAGCGCACTAACTGTTGCAAAAAGTACCGCTATTGGTGCCTTGCTGAGTTTTGCCACACAAGCGGTCTTTGCTTTTTTTATCTTTTGGTATACCGGTTATCGTGCGCGCTTACATATTGTTAGCCAGCTTTATCGGGGTCAGATGGCCAAATGGCTATTGACTGTGTTTGGTTTCGCACTAATTTTTATTACCGTACAACCCCTATCAGCGCCAGCGCTGTTTATCGGTTTTATGGTAATGCAAATTAGTCACAGTTGGATGTTGTGGCATATACGCTAGTGTTAATAAATGATAACTACATACATAGTTACAGTATTCATTGCGCTTAGCAAGTCACCCTGCCGTCCAGCTTCTCTATGACTGATTTTAGAAAGTCGAAGCATAATAATTGTCTTAGGACAGTACCAACTATCGTGATACGAGCGTTTGATATAAGGGTAGCGTGCAGTAATGTGCGGGTAGGGGAGCGCGAAATGGGCTTTTACTACTATCTATAATTAAATTCTTACAATTTAATTATAGATGCAAAGCAACGGTGTTAAACGCCACTAGCAGCTAACTTATTCATACAGCGGATAAAAAAGTCACAATTGACTTTACACGAATACAACCCTGCATTAATATATGCAACTAAATATTTTACTTACTAGCGCTGTATTGAGCGCCGACTGTGAAAACACGGCAATAAGTAAACATGTACATAAGAATTTTGCGTACACATGTAAAGGGCTATTACTGAACTATTATAAGCCCTTTTTTGATAGCTAAAATTTATCTTACGCTATCAAATCAGCATGAGTCATAGAACTATGGGTTGGATGTTATTGGTTACATGAGCGTGTTAGCATGATTCATTTGCTTGCTTTGTTGCAAGGCAGATAGACAGACTAAAATCTCATCAGATGACAACCATATTTTTGGTAGTTGATTAAATCGTTGATTAATAAGAAGCTGACATTATGGCAGGCGAGCAAACAACAACAGAATATATCTCTCACCACTTAACGAACTGGACGTACGGCTATCTGCCGGGCGAAGGTTGGAAAGTTGCCTATAATGCTGAAGAAGCTAGTGCAATGGGCTTTAAAGCTATCCACCTTGATTCTATGCTTTGGTCAATTGGTCTAGGCATTGTTTTCTGCGCCATCTTCTGGATGGTCGCTAGGAAAGTCACTTCAGGCGTGCCGGGTAAAACTCAGGCTGCGGTTGAGATGATCGTTGAGTTCGTTGATAACAACGTTCGTGATTCGTATAGTGGTACCTCAAAGCTGATTGCGCCTCTGGCGTTGACTATCTTTGTATGGATATTCTTAATGAACTTGATGGATTTACTACCCGTCGACTTTATCCCTATGATTGCTGGCCAAATCGGCGCACTGATGGGACATGATCCACATCATGTGTACTTTAAGATTGTTCCAACCACGGATCCTAATATCACGCTTGGCATGTCTTTTTCTGTCTTTATACTGATTCTGTTTTATAGTATCAAAGAAAAAGGTTTAGGCGGCTTTGTTGGCGAGCTAACACTGCATCCGTTTAGTGCCAAAAATCCTATCGTACAAATTATTTTAATACCCATCAACTTTATCTTAGAGTTTGTTACTCTGATAGCCAAGCCTATCTCTTTAGGTTTACGACTATTCGGTAACATGTATGCTGGTGAGTTGATTTTCATACTGATTGCCCTAATGCCGTTTTGGATTCAATGGGCGTTATCAGTACCGTGGGCTATTTTCCACATCTTAATTATTACACTTCAAGCGTTCGTATTTATGATGCTGACGATAGTTTATATGTCACTTGCATCATCAACTGAACATTAATTAGACATTCAATAGGTAAATGAGGATACATCCATGGATCCAGTATTAGGTGGTTACACAGTTATCGCAGTAGCACTACTTATCGGTTTAGGTGCACTAGGCACAGGTATTGGTTTTGCTATTCTAGGTGGTAAATTCCTAGAAGGTGTTGCGCGTCAGCCAGAACTTGGTTCACAGTTGCAAACTCGTATGTTCATCGTAGCAGGTCTTCTTGATGCTATTCCGATGATCGGTGTTGGTATTGCTATGCTATTGTTGTTCGCTAACCCTCTAGCAGGTTAATCAGAAAGCTCAGTTGTAAATGTTTGGTAGTCAAAGTTTGTATCTTAACCATAGCCAAAGTTTGGCTATCAAATATGATCAATGAAACTGATTTTTCATTAACAAAGAGGTGATCACGTGAATATCAATTCTACCCTCATCGGTCAAGCCATTGCTTTTGCAATCTTTGTGATGTTCTGCATGAAATTCGTGTGGCCACCACTTATCGGCGCTATTAATGACCGTCAGCGTAAAATTGCTGAAGGCTTAAATGCCGCAGAAAAAGCAAAAGCAGATTTGGCGACCGCGGAGCGAGATGTACAGCAGGAGCTTGATCTTGCAAAGACTAAAGCTGCTGCTCTGATCGAGCAAGCAAACAAAAGCGCCAATCAACTTGTTGAAGATGCAAAATCGCAAGCCCAAGTGGAAGGCGAGCGCATTCGCCAACAAGCACAAGCGGCAATCGACCAAGAAATCAATCAAGCGCGTGAATCATTACGTGCCCAAGTTGCGGAATTGGCGGTACTTGGTGCAGAAAAGATTTTGCAAGACAAAGTCGATGTGCAAAAACATGCCAGCATGTTAGACCAACTGGCGGCGAAGCTGTAATTGTGAGGATATAATGGCTGACTTATCAACCTTAGCACGACCGTACGCTAAAGCCGCGTTTGACTATGCCAATGAAAACGGGGCAGTAAATGAGTGGGAAGACTTCTTGTTTGTTGCCGCCACCGTTGTCAATGACAAGTCGTTCAGTACTTGGCTAGACAATCCAGCTGTTTCTGCTGAGCATAAGTCAGCTGCTTTGGTCGATCTTTATGATACACAAGTAGCTAGCGCTAATGATTCTGCTTTTAAGCAGTTATTAGATGCAAATAAAGGGGTTCGCCCTGACAGCAATGCCAGCTATCCAAAAGTATCAGTAGCATTTAGTAACTTCGTTAAACAGTTATCAGAACAAGAGCGTCTGGCACTGCTTCCTGAAGTTTATGAGCATTATCGCCGTCACAAGGCAGTAAGCTTAAAGCAGCTTGACGCTTATGTGACCTCTGCTTATCCATTAACCGATGATCAGCGTGATATGCTGCAAGCACGTCTTGCTGCTTCGCTAAATGCTAGCGTAGTGATTCATGAATCGGTGGATGCTAGTCTTTTGGCAGGCGTTACGATCAAAGTCGGTGACAAAGTCATTGATGATTCGATGCGCGGCAAGTTACAACAGTTAAAAACACAGCTAACGGCCTAATGCCAATCATTAACGTAGCTTAATCAAGCATGCGTGATATAAGAGCATTTACGTCAGTGGCGGGTTATCATAAATTAAAGGAAACAAGGCAATGCAACAATTGAATCCAGCGGAAATCAGTAACCTGATTAAGCAGCGCATTCAAGACCTTGATGCGGGTGCAACTGCAAAGAATGAAGGCACGATTGTCAAAGTATCTGACGGTATCGTGCAGATTCATGGTCTTGAAGATGCCATGTACGGCGAAATGATTGAGTTTGAAGGTGAAGTCTACGGAATGGCGCTCAACTTAGAGCGTGATTCTGTTGGCGCAGTAGTACTGGGTGACTTCCTAAAACTACAAGAAGGTCAAAAAGCCTATTGTACTGGTCGTATCCTTGAAGTTCCGGTAGGTCCTGAGTTGCTAGGTCGTGTTGTTGATGCTTTAGGTAACCCTATTGATGGCAAAGGTCCTATTAATGCCAAAATGACTGACAAAGTTGAGAAGATCGCCCCAGGCGTTATCGATCGTCAGTCAGTTGATCAGCCAGTAATGACAGGTTATAAGTCTGTTGATACCATGATTCCAATCGGTCGTGGTCAGCGTGAGCTTATCATTGGTGACCGTCAGACGGGTAAAACCGCGATGGCTATCGATGCGATTATTGCACAGAAATCATCTGGCATTAAGTGTGTCTATGTTGCAATCGGTCAGAAGCGTTCTACCATTGCTAACGTGGTACGTAAACTTGAGCAAACTGGTGCCCTTGAATATACGACGGTTGTCGTTGCTTCAGCGTCAGAGCCAGCAGCACTACAGTATATCGCACCGTATTCAGGTTGTACGATGGGCGAATACTTCCGTGACCGCGGCGAAGATGCACTGATTGTATTTGATGATTTATCAAAACAAGCAGTCGCTTATCGTCAAATCTCACTACTATTACGTCGTCCGCCAGGTCGTGAAGCCTATCCTGGTGACGTATTCTATTTACATTCACGTTTACTTGAGCGTGCATCACGCGTAAACGCGGCGTACGTAGAAAAATTCACCAATGGTGAAGTGGTTGGTAAAACGGGTTCTTTAACCGCGCTACCGATTATCGAAACTCAAGCTGGTGACGTCTCTGCATTCGTACCAACCAACGTGATTTCAATCACTGATGGTCAGATTTTCTTAGAATCAAGCCTATTTAACTCAGGTATCCGTCCGGCTGTGAACGCTGGTATTTCGGTATCGCGTGTTGGTGGTGCAGCTCAGACTAAGATTATTAAGAAACTGTCTGGTGGTATCCGTACCGCTCTAGCTCAGTATCGTGAACTTGCAGCATTTGCTCAGTTTGCATCAGATCTTGATGATGTAACGCGTGAACAGCTTGATCATGGTGAGCGTGTGACTGAACTGATGAAGCAAAAGCAATATCAGCCAATGTCTATTTCTGAGCAAGCCGCTGTTATCTACGCGTCAAACGAAGGTTTCTTAGCAGACGTACCAGTTGAAAAAATCGGTTCTTTTGAAGAAGCTTACTTACGTTATATGCATGATGAGCAAGCCGACTTAATGAAAGAGATTGATGACACTGCGAATTATAACGATGATATCGCAGGTCGTTTAAAGTCAGCTTTAGAGACTTTTAAACAAAATCACAGTTATTAATTTAACGGGTTAAGCCGAAATTGGTTAGGGCGCTCGTTTAGAGATGCTACAGTGGCGCGTTGTCTAATGAGATTTTTATTCAGACAGCAGCGCCACTATGCTAACCACCATCGGTCTAAGATTGCGTCATGCCACAAGATGTAAAGACATTATTCTGACATTTTAGTGTTTTAGATTGAACGATTGTTGCATACGCCCATGCTTTTTAACCCTCTTATATTGGAATCATTATGGCAAGCTTAAAAGAGATACGTGCCAAAGTCACCAGTATTAAAAGTACCCAGAAAATTACTCGCGCTATGCAGATGGTAGCCGCTAGTAAAATGCGCCGTGCCCAAGAGCGCATGGAAGTGGGTCGCCCGTATGCTGATAGTATGCGCCGGGTTATTTCGCATTTGGTGCATGCCTCATCAGATTACAAACATCCGTATATGGTAACCCGTCCAGTCGACAGAGTTGGCTATATTGTCATCACATCTGACCGTGGTTTAGCGGGTGGTTTGAATATCAACTTATTCAAAGCATTAACAAAAAGTATTCAGCAATATCAAGATCAGTCTGTACAAGCCGAATTTGCCGTGATTGGCTCTAAAGGTGTCAGCTTCTTTAAAAACTTTGGTGGCAAGGTCACTGCAGCAGTGACTGATTATGGTGACAAACCTACTTTTGAGCAGATAAACTCACCGGTTCAAGCGATGCTTGATGATTATACTAACGGTAAAATAGACCGCATTTATGTGGTTTATAACAAGTTCGTCAATGCAATGACCCAAAAGCCGACTGTCAATCAGTTGGTACCTTTACCAGACAGTGCGTTTGGTGAAGAAGAGAGTGGCATTCAGACAGAACTTAGCTGGGATTATATCTACGAGCCTGATATCAAAACATTGATTGATGAATTGCTAGGCCGTTATATTGAGTCGATTGTTTATCAAGCGGTAATGGAAAACATTGCCTCTGAGCAGTCCTCACGTATGGTTGCGATGAAAGCGGCGACAGATAATGCTGGTGACCTAATTAACGATTTACAGTTGGTTTATAACAAGCTGCGTCAAGCGGCGATTACCCGAGAAATCTCGGAAATCGTTGGCGGTGCTGCTGCTGTTTCATAATTGACTACACCTATATATAGAATTTCAAGGAGAACGCAATGAGTAGCGGTCGTATTGTACAGATTATTGGCGCGGTTCTTGACGTTGAGTTCAACCGTAATGAAGTACCTAAGATTTTTGATGCCTTGCAAGTTGATGGCACCGAAACTACTTTAGAAGTACAGCAACAGCTGGGTGATGGCATCGTACGTACGATTGCTATGGGTTCTACTGAAGGCCTAAAGCGTAACCTACCAGTTACTAATACTGGTGGCCCAATTTCTGTGCCAGTCGGTATTGGTACGCTAGGTCGTATCATGGATGTTCTTGGTCGTCCTATCGATGAAGAAGGTCCAGTAGAAGCATCTGAGCGCTGGTCAATTCACCGCGAAGCGCCAAGCTATGCAGAACAATCAAACAGTACTGAACTTTTAGAAACTGGTATTAAAGTAATCGATTTACTTTGCCCGTTTGCTAAAGGTGGTAAAGTTGGTTTGTTTGGTGGTGCTGGTGTTGGTAAAACCGTCAACATGATGGAATTGATCAACAACATCGCGCTTAAGCATGAAGGTCTATCAGTATTTGCTGGTGTTGGTGAGCGTACGCGTGAAGGGAATGACTTCTATCACGAAATGCAAGAAGCTGGCGTTGTCAACACTGAAGACTTTAGCAAATCTAAAGTTGCGATGGTATACGGTCAGATGAATGAGCCACCGGGTAACCGTCTACGTGTTGCACTGTCTGGTTTGACCATGGCTGAATACTTCCGTGATACCAAAGATCCTGCTACTGGCAAAGGTCGTGACGTATTGCTATTCGTTGATAACATCTACCGTTATACACTAGCCGGTACTGAAGTATCAGCATTGCTTGGTCGTATGCCATCAGCAGTTGGTTATCAGCCAACACTTGCTGAAGAAATGGGTATGCTCCAAGAGCGTATTACTTCTACGCAATCAGGTTCTATTACTTCTGTACAAGCAGTCTATGTACCTGCGGATGATTTGACGGATCCATCACCTGCGACTACCTTTGCTCACTTAGATGCAACTGTGGTACTAAGCCGTGATATCGCTTCACAAGGTATCTACCCTGCGGTTGATCCACTAGATTCAACGTCACGTCAGCTTGATCCATTAGTTATCGGTGAAGAGCATTACAACGTTGCTCGTGGTGTTCAGGAAATTCTACAGCGCTATAAAGAGCTGAAAGACATCATCGCGATTTTGGGTATGGATGAGTTATCAGAAGAAGATAAACTAGTCGTTTATCGCGCTCGTAAAATCCAGCGCTTCTTATCACAGCCATTCCACGTTGCTGAAGTATTCACTGGTGCACCTGGTAAATATGTTCCACTACGCGATACCATTGCTAGCTTTAAAGCAATCATTGCTGGTGAATATGACAGCTTACCAGAGCAAGCCTTCTATATGGCTGGCGGCATCGACGAAGTCGTTGCTAAAGCTGAAAAAATGAAGTCTTCTGCAGCGTAAGTTGTATTGGTATTGGCTAACGAGTAGGTGTAATATAAACTTTATATCTACTTTTTAGTAACGTGTTGCGTTTTTGATCGCGCTTTGATAGTAAGGAATTAAGTATGGCAACGTTACAATGTCGCGTCGTAAGTGCTCGTGAAGAGTTGTATTCAGGCGAAATTAGCATGTTAATAGCTAGTGGTACCGAAGGCGAGATTGGTATATTGCCAGGTCACACCCCGCTTATTACTTTGCTAAAGCCAGGTGCAATGCGTGTGCAAACGCCAAATGGCGAAGAAGAAGTGATTTATGTGTCAGGTGGCGTGCTAGAAGTACAACCAAAAATGGTGACGGTACTTGCTGATACTGCCATGCGTGCACACAATCTTGACGAAAGCAAAATCGTCGAAGCACGTAGAAAAGCTGAGCAAATGCTGGTTAACCAATCTGATACCGTACAAACCAATGCTGCTTTAGCATCATTGGCGGAATCTGTCGCTCAGCTACAGACCATCCGTAAGTACAAAAATCGTGCTTAATCTTTTTTGTGTGCAAGGGTAATGATTTGCTTTTGTAATCAATAATGAAAAGACAGTCCTTAATGGGCTGTTTTTTTATGGCTGATGATTTTATCTGCAAGCAACGGATTTTAGCTTTTAGTGGAAAAGCCACTAGCAACAATAGCAATATATGGTTATATTAAGGGTTAGAAATTGGTTTGATAAGTTATAGAGGTGAGCCATTTTATGTGCTTCCTTTAATGATGAAATCGACGATTTAGAGTTTCAGCAACAACAAGGCATTCGCTAGTGAATAAAAGTTATTTGATGTTTTTTGACTATGATAAAAGACATGATTTTTGGACGTAAATTAAAGTTTTGATGGTCGTAGTTTATAGGTTTTGTTAACGACTATAAGCTATAGTATAGGAAGCTGCAGGTTTAATAGTATACTGTGCTGCG
>NZ_DATIRM010000005.1:0-4470 GCF_035469765.1 Psychrobacter sp. | reverse complement strand
CCTGAATTCTGCAGTTTTGTCGGTGGTTTTATTTCGCCACTACAGGCGCTGACGCCTAAGGTTAAGGCTGCTAATAAGGTGAACTTGAGAAATGGGATTTGAACTGTGATTACATCCTGTATCAATCGTAAGATAATTACCAATTAATAATACGACAACGACGCTATACGCTACTGATGTCGTATTTTAATTGATAAACCCTTAATTCCTTTTAAAGTATTTATCAATTCAAATTATTTCAGGTCATGACAAATTATTAGAATTTGAGATACCTCAAAAGGTTTATCTCAAGTGTTCGGTCTTCTAATAGTTGATATGTTGGCACTGAATACGCAAATTAATAGACAGAATATATAGGTAAATATGAGGTTGGGCAAGGTAGCTGTCACATAAATATGAATTTTTTTATGCTATGGACATCTTTTTTATTATGAATTTAACCTTCGTAAAATCAATGGTATATATAAGTAAACTTTGTTTTAGAAAAAATAATGAACATTCTAAAGAGCTTATATTACGGCTATGACAATCCATTATCAGTAGCTCGTAATATCCATATTAAATGAGCGTCTATTTAGGACTCACCACCAATACATTATCCAAACCGTGCCACATTGCATCAACACTATCGGCTGACGTTTCTACACACAACACAATCAAATCCCACTCATTTGGCTCAACGTTATAAGCAAAGTTGGTCATACCAAGCCCGTAATTATCATTAAAGCTTAACATCTTGCTAATACCGCCACCAAGTGCAATCGGTGAGCGGGTTAATGCGCTAAAATTCACCGTATTATTGCTGTTATCTAAATTCGTATGTTGCTCAAGCCATTCCGCCAATAAAAATGGCAACCATACAAATTCATTGCTGCCCAATACTAATATTTTTTGTGGTAATTGAGCCTTATCAAACACGGTTTGCCCATCAAAACTTGCAAATGCAGTTTGAAAGCTTGCCAGATAATGATTAAAGCCACCCGTGCTATCTAGGGTTGGGAAACGTCCCCAATGACCAGTATGACCTAATGCTTGACTGCCAGCTTCGGTCGTATCAACCGATGGCATAATGATAGGCTCAGGGTTGGGCGCATCAGTCCACTTCCAAGCGCCAGATAGCAGATGATGGCGGTGAAAATCAATATTTGGCAAGCGTGTAGCAATCGTATCATCGGCGTCAGTATCAGCCTGATTCTGATTTAGGGACCAATCAACCAAGGTGGTCAGGTGTATTTGCTGCAATTGTGTCAACCCAGCTTCACGTAATGCCGTGACGACATTGACACAAGTATTACCGGTTGATGCTTCATCATCGACCATAATCAGCGTTTTACTAGCAAGTAGTTGCTCTTGCGTCACCTTATCTGCACTTTGATAAATTAGATGCTGACTGGCATGACTGTGGTCTTCGCTAAATGTGGTTAATAAAGTATGGGCGTTACCCTTAGCCTCATCTTGCTGGGCGTGACGAGTAGAGTTCAATAATAAAGCTTGCGGATAACGCGTTTGTAGCGCTTGGTGCACACCGGCAGATAAGCCAACCGCCGTCTCTGCCATACCGATGACCAAAATTGGCTCAGGCAAATCATCTGGCACTAGGTTTGCCAAATCAGTAAAGGCATCACGCATGATGCTTGGTGCCACCGGAATATGACGACCTAAGACTTTTGAGACAAACAAAAATGCCCGTTTTGGGTTGATACGTTGAGCAAAATCAAGCAAGTCGTCTAGCTGATAATGGCTATTTGCTTCTAGGTCATTATTACTATTGGCAGCATTGGTCTGATAGGTTAGATCAAGCGTACCGCGAGGTAAAGTGATGGTCGTGCTGTGTTGCTTATTTAACATTCATGTTCCTTTGGACTTTCCACTCTATAGATTTGGCGCGATTGATTAATCCTAAGAATTAGCTCTAATAGCTCACCAGTTATAACGCTTTGATACGTCGTGTATATCAAACAATATTTACAATACTTGCTTTTATTATTTGAGAATATCTTCCTCAGCATCTGCTTCAATCTTTACGCTGACCATAATTGAGCGTACTTGGCAGGGAATGATTTTCTGAGAGATATCAGCCAGTTTTGGCTTATCGGTTAAGCCAAGCCAATAACCAAATCCAACTTGGGTTAAATCGACCCCGCTATGGGTGGTGTAATCGATGCCACCAGAGGGACGGCTATTAATCTCAAGTACACGGTGCTGACCGTCATCATCGGCTTTGGTTTGAACGCTAACGATGCCATCACAGCCAAACGCTTTGATCAGTGGAATGACCACATCCATGACTGATTGCTCATAACCAATATGCTGGATTTTTCCCGTTTTATAGCGCGTAATAGCAGCCAATACTTCACCGTATTCACAGACGACATCGATAGAATACTCTTGCCCTGATAAAAAAGGCATCAGTAGCATCGGAATAGGGCGCTCATGCACCATTAGACTATTGGTATAAGCATTGATAAATTGCGCGGTATTGATTTTTTTCTCTTCAGTAAAGTATAAATGCTCAAAACTATCGTACTGCTCATCGTTTTCTTTACCAGTATCTAGTCGCCAAAATCCTTGTGCAAAAATACCCGTTACTGGTTTGACACATAATGGTTGATGACCGTGTTTGGCAAGTAACGCCTCAAGCTCTGCCACACTATCAAAACGCCATGCATGGGCAACAGGGATGTTATGCTCATGACACTGCTGCATAAAGGCAAACTTATCATCGATGGATTCTAATGCTGCAACGCTGGTCGCACCCGTCAATAAGCGGATACCGGCCAACGCAAATTTTTCACGATGTGCTTCATAATCGATACCATTACGTCCGGTTAATAAGACTTTGACATTATGTTTTTGAGCTTGTTCTAATACAAACTCCCAACGCGGTGTCAATGTCTCAACGGGTTCAAGCATTGCTTTCTCATCGCTATCTGTAGCGGTTACAGAAGGCTCGTGGTAAACGATATCGGCAAATTCAAAAATCTCAGGTCTATTATGACGATGTGAAGCGATAATGCTAAAAGGCGTAGAATATTGAGCTTTTAATGCTTGCAGGCTAGCGAGCATATCACGCTGGCTTGATTGACCTTCAGCCAACCAAATGGCGGGTGCGGTTATATGATGACTATCGTTAGCAGGGTTATCCATAATTCTCTCAGCACTCTCTTAAATAATAAGGTTTTGGATCACTCGGTATCGTCATCACAAAGTTATTGGCGGCCTAATGTATGAACGAAAAATCTCAGGAATCACACTGTTATAACAGGGTCTATTATATACAAATGCTAGACGTTATGAATGCTTATCCTTAAATAGCACTAGGTATTTGTGAAAATCTTATAAAGTGTCTTTGATGCATTGTGTAACGTCAGTTCTGATTAAGGTTGTGATACCATCCATGCTACTATATGGCGATAGTTAATCTAATAAATATAGCGACATAATCAATCATTTAAAGGATAAAAAATGAGCCAACCTCAATCACTGATTGCTGGTGCCAATGCGCCACTACCAACTGACAATATCAGTATCCGTATTTTAAGCCAAAATGCCATCGACTGTGCTGCTTATCGTTTGACTAGCGATGGAAAAGTACGTGGTGATGGCGATATGGTATTTTATGGGCAGACGCGTAGCGATGATGATAGCGTGAGCTTTCGCGGGCATGACAGTGATGGTTTTTTTGATATTAATTTACCAGCGCAGCCAGCCAGCATTGAGAAGATTGCCCTCGCGTTTTCTAGCGCGCAGACGCTTGCTCAAGTCGGCGATGTAGATATTCAAGTTTTACAAGGCAGCCAAGTGCTGATGACTTGTCAATTATCTGCTGCTGGACGTAATGAAAAAGCCATTATCTTAGCAGAATGTTATCGTCGGCAGGGCAGTTGGAAGTTTCGCTTTATTGCTCAAGGTTTTGAAGGCGGCTTAAAACCGTTGTCTGAGCATTTTGGCGTTGAAATCGCGGATGAGGCACCCGCTCAAAATAAAGCGCCGCCTATTAACACCCAAAAAGCGGGTAGTGCACCTCAAACAAGCAGGCCACTGCCGATTCCTGCTGGCTCTACTAATCCTTCGATCAATCTAAGTAAAATTACTTTAACCAAAAACCAATCTAGCATCAATCTCAAAAAACGTGATGATTTTGGCAAAATATCTGTCAACCTAGACTGGAACCAACGTCCAGATATGAGCAAACAAGCACCAAAAAAAGGGCTACTTGGCGATTTGTTCAAACAGCATAAAGCTTCTGGAATAGATCTTGATGTTGGTGCCATGATTCATCTGAAAAATGGTGAAAAAACCCTTATCCAAGCTTTAGGAAGTCGCTTTGGTAGCTTACAGTCAGCGCCTTATGTTTTATTGCGTGCTGATGATAGAACAGGGCAGGTAAGCGGCGGTGAATGGCTCGATATCAATGGGCAGCAGTGGTCACAGATTGAGGAAGTATTTATCTTTGCTTTCATTTATGAA
>NZ_DATIRM010000004.1:0-1966 GCF_035469765.1 Psychrobacter sp. | reverse complement strand
TAGTCAGTCATTTTATATACTTTTTACGTTGAAAACTTTGGTACTGAATCTTTCGAACTTTAATAAAAAAAGACCTTGATACGATGATCAAGGTCTTTTTTATTGAGTACTATACGTTGAACTATTTTAGCTCAACGGTTGCGCCATTCTCGATATTGGCATAAACCTCTAAAACGTCCCAGTTGGTCAAGCGCACACAGCCAGCTGATGCTTGGCGGCTGATGCCTTCAGGCTTGGGTGAACCATGTATACCATAAGAAGGTTTAGATAAGCCCATCCATACGACGCCTACTGGACTATTCGGTCCTGGTGGCAGCATATGCACTTTTTTATTCGCGCCTTCACCGACGGTCGCTTTGTACCATGGCATTTTAACCTTGTTAATGATTTTAAACGTGCCTTGTGGTGATGGCGTGGCGTCACTTCCGATGGTAGTTGGATAGGTGGCAACCAGCTTATCATTGTTATAAGCATATAATGTCTTATCAGCTTTGTTCGCAATGATACGGTTAATACGCTGCTTAAGCGGTGCACGGGTATTCAACACCGTAATGGTTTCACCAGCTTTATATTGTTTGTTTTTATTCAGCTTGTCTAAATAACGCACATCCATATGGAAGCGCTCACCAAACATTTCTTTGATGTCTTGATAATACAAGCCCTTCATTTTTGACTTTGCTTCTGAGCCTGAAGGCATAGTAGCAAAATTGGTATTCACATCATCTTCAGTGATGGTATAAGTTACTAACACTGGCTTATTGGCTGGGATGTTTTTATTCAAAGCGTCCCAGGTTTTTTGATCCATTTTACCCGTTGCTGGCAAGCCTTTCATGGTTTGGAAGTTGATCAGTGCTTTTTTACTGTTCATACCCCAGCCGCCATCGATAGCACCAGGGGAAGCATAGTTCCAATCAAGTAATGCCTGCATCTTGATAGTCATTGCCGAGTTGACTTTCATACTCGGTGTCCATGTAGCACCGTTTACTTGTTTGGCATAATTAGATAAGTTCAACGTGGTATGTTTTTTACCATCTATATTTTCAATATTCTTAATAGCAGGGTCGTTTGCGCTATCAGAAGTCAATGAACTAGGAGCGGCAACGGCTTGACCTTCACTGATATCATCGGTGCTGTCGGACTGTACATCTTTACGAGACAGCTCTTCTACTGTCATATTATCAGCAGCGACTGCGACCGACGTATTGGCTTCCGCTTCTTTCTTGGCATCAATCAGCTGAGTCATACGGTCAGTGGGCTTAGCTGTTGGTTGTACAGTCGTACGAGAATCAGCTGAGGTAGTGCGATTCTCTTGTACGTTAAGGCTGACTTTTTGGGCAATGCTAGGCATTGAGTCGGCTGTACGTACAGGTAAGGTGCGTGTACTATCAGCGGATGCAGCAAATGCACTGACACCAACGATAGTAAGAGATATGGCAGTAATAAGAGGCTTCATTTTCATCATAATTGGGAACACTTGTGGTTGCTACTAATGGCGCTATTATGCGCATAATTTGAATGCTTCGCAAACTTTCGACACATTATTTTTCATTTAGAGCTTGCCAAACGTCAATGGTTGACGTATTCACTACAGTTGAGTAAGAGTTCAGTTATGCAGGCATCTATTTCCGCCGTGTAGCAGGTGACTTTCACTTGATTTATCTGCTTCTAAATCAGAAAAAAGAGTTAGGTTAGATGTTGGTGATAAAATAGGTGCTGCAAAACTTTATTGAACTAAAAAATGCAGTCATTGGCGCAGCAACCTGTTTCCGTCTATAATATGGAACGAGATTTTTATTTAATAAATCGGCTATTCATTGAAATCATGGAAAGCGATTTAATCCATCCGCATGTAGTCAGTCAGCATGTAATCAGCAAGGTGTGATATGTCAGAAGACCAAACAATGAGCGCAGAAGAATTCCAAAATCAATACTTTAGTGATGAAGAATCACAAGGCGCAGATGGCAA
>NZ_DATIRM010000003.1:0-1572 GCF_035469765.1 Psychrobacter sp. | reverse complement strand
TAAAATAAGACATCATTGAAAATAGAATAGGTAATCTTATAAAAATTACTCATAAAAAAGCTTGCTGCTATCCCTATTATTTAACAAGGATAACAGCAAGCTTTTTGTAGCGAGTCATATACATGGACAAGCACTAAAACTGCCTAAATAATATGCCTATTTAAACGCTTTATGTAGATGTTCAAGAGATAAGCCATGAGATTATTGTCGTTAATTATAGCGGTCTTTATCTATTTAACTTCTTAACATTGGTCAAAAAAGTATGTCCATAGAACAGCGTATCAATAAAGGGCTGCTACTAATATTGAGCATCCGCTAAATCTTCGCATAAGGCTCTATTGTCTTGCTTAGAAAACCCCATCGTCCAGCTGCGAATACCTTGCAAAATTTGACGGTAATCTTGCTGAGTAGATAAGTATTGGATAGCCGCTTTTGGGTCTTCTAAAGAGGGCATCAACTCATGAAGCTGTACATTATAAGACTTATAAAAACGCTGTTTTTGTTTACCGTTTAGCATTGGTGGGCATATCTCTGAAAGCACTTGCATAACAGCAATTTCATGCTTGGTGATATTAATGCCAGATAAGTCTAAGGGTATGGTTGTCGCAGAGCGAGGCGCAGCATTGGTCGCTTGAGACAGCATCGCAATAGATGTTATTAGGGCTGCTAGTCCCACTTTTGAGGCACTCTTTGCCAGCACAGAAGCTACAGATAATATCGATTGATTATTCATTCAGTATCACACTCGCTTATCTTTATTTAATGGTGCTATGTTAATGGGTAAGAAAACAAAAGTCACATAAAATATTGATTTATGTGTAGAGATATTGTGAGCCAAACAAGATCTTCAGCAACATATCTGTATTATAAACCAGTAAGTTACCTCAACATAAAAGTATAAGCTGTAATTGTTGTGGGTTGTCGTCTACTGTAACCTCAGCGCAGCTTTTATATCCCAAAAATAGGGGTTTTGCTACGAGTAAACCATGCATAAAACTGAGCTTGTTAAGTGCTTTCTGTATAGCAAGCGGGTTCGTGTCTATCTACTATTAGGGTATAATCGCCCAAAATAATCAAAGCTATATTATATTTAGATAAATATAATCACTGGGTATGAAATGACGTTGATTACAATATTTCTAAAAGCTAGGTTTCCAAAAGAAATGTTTCTAAAAATGATGCTTTTCAATCCAGTAGCGTTGATTATAGCAACTTTGCGACGACAAAGCAGATAAGCGGACGAACGGTCATTTATAAATAGATTGAGTAAATATGAAAATTTTGATGAGTAATGATGATGGGGTTTATGCACCAGGACTACTGGCACTATATCAAGCGTTATCCACTATTGCCGAGGTCATGGTAGTTGCGCCAAATACTGAGCAAAGTGGCTGCGCAAGCTCCTTAAGTACCACCACGCCATTATATATTCATCATTTACCGTCTGGTTTTGTGGCGGTTAATGGCACGCCAGCAGATTGTATTTATTTGGCATTGCATGAGCTATATCCTGAGACAGATTTTGACTGTGTCATTACAGGGATCAATTCAGGTGATAATCTTGGTCAGGAT
>NZ_DATIRM010000002.1:0-10175 GCF_035469765.1 Psychrobacter sp. | reverse complement strand
TTAAACTGAAGCGTTCTTAAGTCTATAGTTAAAATACCTTAAAAATGCTACGGTACTGCTGGTATCAATTTTTTGCAGCCTCTGTCTGCGTAGGCACAGCAAGCAAGAAAAATTGATATCAGCAGTACGTTATGTATCGATATTGCTTTTCCCTGACTATAGAACCCTTAGAAAAGATGCGGTAGATATGAACACAAAAAAGCCAGCACTGCATTAAGATGGCAGCACTGGCTATGATTTAGAAGTTTTTTTAACAATTAGGTATTAGTGTTGATAGGCGCTTTGATAGTGACTGTCGCCTTAACGTCGTTATTATCGTCAAGTAAATTCATGATTAGCTCATCGTCCGTTTCAGTGACTACTTGCCAATTGCCAACAGCTTGCGGCACGCCCGTTGCCATCACTGAGATGGCTTTATTCTTTAGGCGAATCATCGGTGGCTTATGCTCATAGCCGCTATGCTCTAAACCCAACACATCATCAGCAATGGTTGCTGCCTGCGCACGCAGTGGCGCTACATAACGGCAGGCGACGCCATTGATAGACATACAATCACCAATCGCATAGATATTATCAGTATTGGTACGCAGCGTTGGCGCATCTACCACGATACCAGTACGACGGTTGAACTCAACCCCAGCTGCTGTTGGCAATTTACCATCAACCGTCAAACCAGTACTGGCAATCACATGATCAACGATTAATATCTCAGATGACTGAGCCTCTGCATCTTCTGCATTAGAAGCAAATGGCTCATAGCTAACTTGCAGCTTACCAATATTGTTTTCAGCTGTATTACCATCACTAATACGAACAACATCCGTTACCAGATAACCGCCCAAAAAGTTAATACCCTGTGATTTAATGGCCTCTGCAATACGCGCGGTCGCTTTTGCTGGTAGCATTTGCGATAAAGGCGCATCATTTAAATCAATTAAGGTCACCTCATGACCTGCCTTTAGCAAGTCCTCAGCAATCTCTGTCCCTACCATACCCGCGCCAACAATCGCTACATGCTGACTGCCCGCTGCCAGCTTCTCTTGCAACTGCCCAAAACGCTCGATATGATTGACATGCCATACCAAATCTTGTGGCAAACTTTTTGGAAAAATAGGGTGAGCGCCCATTGCTAAGACCAGCTTGTCATAGCTGATGGTTGCATAGTTGGTATAGACAGGATCTGAGCGCAGCGCCGAGATAAGCTGTACGGTTTGGGCAGCAGCGTCGATATCCGTCACTTGCGTATTGGCAAGTAGGGTCACTTGTGCCGCTTCTGCTGCATCAGCGCCAGTCGCGCGTACCAAGTCCGATGCCTGCTTGTTTTGGCTAATCGCCATCGTAAGCATAGGCTTATGATAGCGATCACCACTATCTGTAGTAATTAAGGTAATCGGCACGTCTTTGTCTTTGGCGCGAATGGCATCAATAACGTGCCAGCCGGCTAAACCTGCACCAATAATAACGATACCTTTAGATGCTGCTGTTGTCGATGAAAGCATAGTTTCTGAGCTCATACTGACTCCATGATAGATGAGAGATTCTGTTATTTTTATGATAGTGACTGCCATTGTATCAGTAAACAGGTATTCACTCACGTATTCAGTCACATAGACGTTTACAGAGTTATTTACATGGTCGCTCACAATAAAAAGAGCACCTATTAATAGGCGCGCTCGATGAATCAATTCTAAATAACTGTGTTAATGATTGAGAATCTTTGATAAGAACATTTGCGCGCGGTCACTTTTCGCGCTTTCAAAAAACTCATCCTTGCTACAGTTTTCAACGATATGACCTTCATCCATAAAGATAATGCGATTGGCAACCTGACTAGCAAAGCCCATCTCATGGGTCACACACATCATGGTCATACCCTCCCGGGTCAGCTCAACCATCACATCAAGCACTTCTTGAATCATCTCAGGGTCAAGTGCTGAAGTTGGCTCATCAAAGAGCATCGCCACCGGATCCATTGCCAAAGCACGAGCAATTGCGACACGTTGCTGCTGCCCACCGGAGAGCTCAGCTGGATACTTTGCTGCTTGCGCCGTTAGACCAACGCGGTCTAGATAGGCCATGGCTTTTTGTTTGGCTTCCGCTTCTTTACGTCCCAATACTTTGATTTGGGCGACGGTCAAATTGTCAATAATCGTTAGATGCGGAAATAGCTCAAAGTGCTGAAACACCATACCGACACTACTACGGAGTTTAGGCAAATTGGTTTTTGGCGCGCCAACGGAGATGCCGCTGACCATAATCTCGCCTTTTTGAAAAGTCTCTAGCCCATTGACCGTTTTTATCAAAGTCGATTTACCACTGCCTGATGGACCACAAACGACGACAACATCGCCTTTATGTACATGGGCGCTACAGTCAGTCAATACTTGAAAATCGCCATACCATTTACTCACGTCATTTATCCTGATGACGATTTCATCGCTTGCATGACCATTGTCGGTGACCAGTCCGCCAAATTCATTTATATATGTGTCAGCATTATTTATCATTGGCTCATTCATCACTGGCTCCTAAACACATTGTTTTCATCATTATTAAACAAAACTTTTAATACACAGGTTTCGATACTATTTTCAGAAAAAACCATCAAAACCTTAATCTTTTTTGCAGTTGTTGCACGCCAATAGAAGCACTCAAACTGATAATAAAATAAACAGCCCCTGCCCCAAGTATATATGGCGTCAATAAACCCATCAGCTCACCGCGTACATAGGCGGCGCGGAAAAAATCCGTCAAACCAATGGCAAAAACCAATGTCGTATCTTGGAATAAAATAATACATTGCTGCAAAATCAGCGGTAGCATTTTGCGAAACGCCTGCGGCAAAATAATCAAGCGCATTGTCTGCCCATAGGTCATGCCAAGCGCCTTGGCAGCATTCACCTGCCCACTGCCGATAGATTGAATACCCGCGCGCACCACCTCTGAAAAGTATGCCGCTTCAAACAACATAAAGGCGACCACACACGAGGTAAAGGCTGTATCGAGTTGCAGATATTTACCGGCGACCCAAAAATAAATCATCGGTACCGCAAAATAAAACCATAGCAGCACGAGCAGCAATGGCACAGAACGAAAGTAATTGACGTATAGCTTGGCAGGGATTTCTAATGCTTTGATACCAGATAAGCGCATCAATGCTAGCACCGTCCCTAAGCTAATACCGCCTAAGATAGCTAAAAACAATACCTTTAAAGTCGTCAGCATGCCACCCATCAAACCGGGATAGGCAGTTGCAAGTTCGGTCATATTCATTTTTGACTCCCTGCAATTAGCCCGGGCACACGCAATTTACGTTCAATCAACCCCATGATGGCAATTAGAGACAGATTGAATACCAAGTAAATGATGGTCGCATAGGTATAAATCTCAATACTGTTTTGGGTATATTCACTGATGGTTTTGGTCTGACTGATCAGCTCCATTACCCCAACCAAAGATGCAACCGAAGCGTTTTTAAAGCAGTTGGTCAGCTCTGAGCTCAGCGGTGGTAAGATAATCCGAAACGCTTGCGGTAATAGCACCTCTTTATAAGCTTGCGGAATACTAAAACCGAGTGCATAGGCCGCATTGATTTGTCCTTTTGGCAATGACTCGATGCCTGTACGTACTTGTTCGACAATACGGGCAGCGGTAAATAAGCCAAGACCAATACTGGCTGACAGCATGGCTGAGGTGTTAGGAGTCAAGTCTTTGTACCACCACTCTTGTATAGACGGCGTCAGCCAACCAGGGGCGATATAAAACCAGAAAAAAAGTTGTACCAATAAGGGAATATTACGGAAAAAAGTCACATAAGCGGTACCGATAGCACGCGCACCTTTATTTGGCAAAGTACGCATAATGCCAAAGACAGTACCAACTACCATGGCAATTGCCCAAGCAATACTGCCAATCAATAATAACCAGCCAAGACCAGTAATCATCCAATGGATATACAGCTCGCTACCGATACCGGTTTGCTCGAAGAGCACACCCCAGTTCCAGCTATAATTCATAATCGTGTCTCCAAGCAACGTTTAAAAAGCCCACGCCTTAGACTGCTATCAAGCAATTTGACAAACAATCTGAACGCGTAAGCATGCTATGTTGAGGGACAAGAAGCGTTATTGTGCAGTCGCTACTTTTGGTTGAGCGCCGTCATGTGGATTGGCAATCAAAGCTTTTAAATTATCTGACATCTCAAAATTTAGATTGACATTTTTTGGTGGAATTGGGTTTAAGAACCATTTGTCATAAATGCTATTGATCTCGCCTGACTTAAAGACATTGACCAATGCTTCATCGACTACAGCTTTAAATTCAGGGTCGTCTTTACGCATCATGCAGCCATAAATCTCAAACGATTGCGGCTCGCCAACGATCACCCATTCATCCGGATTTTTTGCTTTGGCTTTTTCGCCCGCCAGCAATACATCATCCATCATAAAGGCATCAGCACGACCGTCCTCTAACATGAGGAAAGCTTCGCCATGGTCTTTTGCTGAGATGACGTTGATATCCATCTTTTTGTTAGCGTTATATTCACGAATATAACGCTCTGAAGTTGTACCCGCAGTCGTGACCAAGGTTTTACCCTTTAAATCATCGAAACCTTGGATACCTGAGTCTTTTTTGGTCAATAAACGTGTACCGATTTCAAAGAAGCCGTTAGAGAATGCCACTTGCTTTTGGCGCTCTTCATTGTTGGTCGTTGAGCCACATTCAAAATCAACTGTGCCGTTTTGTACCAATGGAATGCGAGTTTGTGAGGTGATGAGGTTATAACGAATTTTTAAGTCCGGCATATTGAGCTTTTCTTTTACCGCTTCAACTACTTTCATCTCTAAATCGTGTGCATAGCCGATTGGCTGATTTGGGTTATCAGCGATATAGGAGAACGGAATAGAGGAGTCACGGTGACCGACGACGATGGTACCTGATTCTTTGATTTTATCTAAGGTACCATTGGTATTTGCGGGCGCTTCAGCAGTCGTACCATCTGCTGATGTCGCCTCGGTGCTGGTTTGACTGCTGTTATTACAGCCTGCTAGACCTAGTGCTATAAAGGCGACTAACGTTAAGGGTTTAGATATAGAGGTAGAAAGAGGGTAAGTCATGAGATATATCCTTTTATCACATTGTTACAAGATTTGAATGCTATTTAAGCGTTATGAGACACTATAAAGACGCTATAAGTTTGCGCCTATGAGTCGTATCGCTATGCATCCATGCTGTTGCTGTTATTTATAACTATGCAACTTAATGTTACTGTACAACAAATTTCCTGACGAGGGTAAACTTTTTTACTCAGCTGACTATTTTAGGTTATTAATGTCTTTAGTATGATAATTCTTAGGTAAAACAAGCTTTAACGTCATTGATATAGATAGGAATTTGCTAAGATTGATAGCAGAATTCATGCTTAATAAACCACTTTGATTGCATCAATAATCTAGAAAGTATGATTGATAAATCCGTATCTATCCCCATAAAGCTAGCAACTTCTTAATTTTATAAATGACCTATGACACAAGATACTCAAGCCCCGACTGCTCATGAGCAAAACGCTGATTCTATGCAAGATAACGACATTCGCCAACGCTTTTTTATTGAAGACTCTCCTGTACGCGGTGATGTGGTGCGCCTGTCGCGTAGCTATGCGACGACCATTGCGCAAAAACCTTATCCTGAAGCACTCAAACGCTTACTCGGCGAGATGTTGACGGCGGCAAGCTTGCTGATTGGTACCGTCAAAATCAATGGTCACTTGTCAATTCAGCTGCAATCATCGGATCCTGATAGTCTGCTCAATTGGGCAATGGCAGAGTGCGACCAAGATGGTATTATCCGTGCCCTTGCCAGCTGGAAAGCTGAGACTGACGAGCAAGTGCAAGCCTGGGGCAATATGCTGCATGCCAAAGAAGCGTTTGCTGAGCTAGGAGCGACCGGTCAAGGCGTATTATTTATTAATATCCAACCGGATGGTGGCGAGCCGTATCAAGGTATCGTTGAGCGTAGCCATGACAATCTGGCAGACTGCTTGGCACATTATCAAAAACAATCGGCGCAGATTCCAACGCTGATCAACTTGGCATCTGATGGTTTGCAAGCGGGTGGTATATTGGTACAAATGCTGCCACGTACCGCTCAAGAAACCTATGAAGTTGAGCAAAATCAAGATGCGGGTATTGATGATGACTTATGGACACGCTTGTCTGTATTGACGCGGACGGTGAAAGCAGAAGAATTAACCACCCTTGATACCAATGAAATTTTATATCGCTTATACCATGAAGAACAAGTCGTTGCCCCTGAGCCAGTATCGCTCACGTTTGGGTGTACTTGCTCACGTGAGAAGTGTGAGATGGCCATCGAGCAAATCGGTGAAGCAGAAGCACTAGATATCGCCGCTGAGCAGAACGGTACGTTTAAGATGGATTGTGGTTTTTGCGGTGAGATTTATCAGTTCAATAGTGATAATATTGCAGCAATATTTGCTGAATAGTCTTTCATCTCATTGATTTAAGCTTTTAGTCATAAAAAAACCCTCAAGTGTGATGCTTGAGGGTTTTTATTATTTTAAATCTCATAGGTCTCAGGATAAGAATAAATGCGTTGGTCTAGTGCATACTTTGCTTCATGCGCATCGCCCAATCTATCATCTAACAGCCAAGCGATGATTTGTTGGTGTACTCTATCGTTATAGATTAAGTTCATATGACTGACGCCATAAAAAACCGCCTTATGCCCTTCTGGCACTGCCAACGTATGCTCTTCCGTATGTTCACCAAGTGCCGATTCTACCGAAACCAGTCCATCGCCCAGTAAGCTTGTGGTCTTAAAATCAAAACGAGTTTCAACCAAAGCTCCTGCCACCAGATAGGTATTCACATGCAATGGCAAACGCGTAGGATGGCGGAAATCTGCCGGCACTACACTGCGCCCCTCTAATGCTTGCCAATCAGCATCTCGAATGCTGCCGTAACGCAAATCAATAATACCCGCACTGCGCAAATCACCGAGCTTTGCCAGTGACCCAGCAAAAGGCAACTTAGCAATTTTATCTTGGACAAAATTACCAATCTGCTCCAAGCTTGCACCATGATGCGGCGAGCCTAAAGTGACGAGATTTCTCACGCGGTTGACCCAACTAAAACCTTGCTCTTTGCCATAATACAGTGCACTGCGGCTGACCAAACCACCCATACTATGACCGATCAAATCAATCTGAGTAATATCCGGGTTATCCTCAACCAAACTTTGCAAAACTTTGGCAAAGCTGCGTCCATTACTTGAGATACGTCGACCGGTATTATAATTTAAGTAGAGAATTGTCGCTGCTGGCAAGCCACGCTTAAGTACGGTTGCCAAATTACTCTCACCAG
This sequence comes from Psychrobacter sp., assembly GCF_035469765.1. GTDB lineage: Bacteria > Pseudomonadota > Gammaproteobacteria > Pseudomonadales > Moraxellaceae > Psychrobacter. The sequence goes on along the minus strand of NZ_DATIRM010000002.1, from coordinate 2,790 downwards.
CTATCTGCCAGCTTAAGTGGCTCAGACACAGCCCATGACATAAAATAATGACACGCCCTGACAGCACACCACTTTGTATATAGTTATTTGTATCGTACAGCACCATCGGTACCGCCAACGGATTATGATGGGTAATCAGATGATCACCCATCACCCCGTTTAGGATATTGACCATGCGCCGTAGATTCTGTGGTAACAGTCTGACCTTTTTGGGCTTTAAGATATAGTTATAAAGACGCATACCTGAAGTCAAATTTTTGCCAGCAAGCTGCATCGCATGGCGTACCGTACCGTAGATACGTCCTGTAATACCTTTCTGCCAGCGCTCAATATTTCCCTTATTGAAGCGCCCCAAAGGACGCTGTAGTATCTCACGGTGGATTGCTTCTACAATGTCGGTAACCTCGACCACACCCATAGTCGCAAGCTGTGCTAAGCCTTCAAAAAAATTAACTAATGAGATGGGTTGATGCGGCTGCACTTCATGATGATTGACACTCTGTTCAGTCAGCTCGTCGATATAAATATATTCAAGCTTATCCAGCTCTTCATATACGTCGCCCTGAAATCCTGCATCAACAGCAGATTCCTCATCAGGAAGCTGAGTCGTCGCAAAAAAATCATGAATGGTTTCTAAAGGTTTTGGACTGCGCATAGTGTTAATATATCAAGCGATTAAAATAGTGTTCCATATTATCCTGTAAACACAATAAACAGAAGAGATTGATTCACTTATCCCGTATTTTTATTGTCAGAGAAGTACTGAATTTCCTAACATCAAAGCTTGCACATTAGCAGCTATCGCCTAAAACATAAAAATTCCAAGCCATGGCTTGGAACTCTTAGATTGATTAAGGCATAAAAGCACCCATGCAAACGTTTAATTAGATAAAAGACTCTGCCAATATAACGTCGCCATCATCACGAGTAATCATGACGGTTGCTGAGCGTGGCGTACTGCCTCCCGCAACCGCGCCCCACGTATTACCGGGATGCTGAATGTTAATAAATAAGGTTTTAAAGTCTGGTGTCATGGTAATACCTGTGACTTCACAGCCTTTAGGACCGACAAAAAAACGTTTAATATTGTCATTGCTAGCAGGCATACCAACTCGGGTTTGTTGCCCTGCTGAAGTGGTCAGAAGTGAACCATCGCTGACTTTGCCCGGTAGCGCCGCGAGCAACATACAACTGCTGGTATCGGTATAAGCACTATCATCTGTCTGAATCCACAACACCCCCCGTGGATCGAAGTACAAACCATCAGGGGAAGAAAAATCGTTGTTATCGTTCAATTGCGATAAATTTTCTGCTGCCAAATCACTCGGTGAGGCAAACAAATAAATATCCCATTCAAAACTGGTTGCCGCATGATCGCTACCTGCTTCTGCCCAGCGAATAATATGACCATTGTCATTGCCGTGCGCTTTGCCATCAGATTCATAGCTACGCGGGTTGGACGCTGAGACTGGCTGATCGTCACGCTCACCGCGATATTTGTTATTGGTCAATGTTACGTACACCTCACCCGTTATAGGGCTAACCGACACCCATTCGGGTCGATCCATCTTAGTTGCACCAACCACATCTGCCGCAGCACGAGCAAAAACCAAAACCTCATCTTGCCCATTAAAAGGTAGCTCGCTATTAGAAGTATCCAATCCATTTTGTCCATGGATCAGCGCTTTCCATTCGCCACGACCATTTTCATTAAAGATAGCAACATAGAGCGTGCCATCATTCAAATATTTGTCACCCGCTCTTAATCCACCACCGATATCGTTATTTGACCATGTAGCTTTGGAAACAAACTTATAAATATATTCGCCCCGAGCATCATCACCCATATAAAAGACCACTGGTTTGCCTTGTTTAACAGGCGCATAGGCACAGTTTTCATGGGCAAAACGACCCAATGCAGTACGTTTTTGTGGCACAGAATGTTGCTTAAAAGGGTCAATCTCAGTGATATAACCAAAGGTATTAAAGCCATTACGGTAATCGTCAGCCGCACTGGCACCGACGGCGGTCATATCCCAGCGTGAAAATTCATCGGGAATCACAGCATCTTTAGCCTCAGGCGTGTGCCATAGATATTCCCAACCAGGGAAGTCCTCCGTTGCCCCATAGCGCGCGCGACCATAGTTATGCCCATCGCTTAATTGGCTGGCATCTTGCCCACGGGCAAACACGCCTAAAAAATTCTCTTCAGTGGTTAGATAGGTACCCCAAGGTGACAATCCTGCACCGCAGTTATTGTTAATGCCGCGAGTCTGAAAGCCTGTCGGGTCAAACTTAGTCTTGACCAAATCAGAACCAGCAACAGGACCTGTTAATTGCGCAGTGGTGCTGCTGGTGATACGACGATTATATTTTGAGTTGGGCACCATCTCATAACCCATACCATCGGCGCGGCGGCGCATCTCAACTACAGAGACTCCATGGCAATTGACCTCGCGGCGCACGTCGCTTGCGAGGCGTCGTTTTTGGAAGATAGGCGCGGCATTATTGTCTTGAATGACATGATAGCCAAACGGGCTAAGCTCGCTACTATTGACATATTCATGGTTCATCACCAGTAGCCCGTTCTTTGCCGCTTTGGCATCATAGGCAGCGCCCTTTTTACCAAAGAACCACATGCCATCATGGTTGTCACCCATGCGCCATTCGAACGACTCAGCGGATTGCTCTCGATTATCTTTCCAATCAGCAATACCAGAAATCAGCGGCGTACCCAGTGGTAATATCATCTCAGCTTTATAGCCTGCTGCCACACTCATCGTTTCGGCA
>NZ_DATIRM010000001.1:0-6565 GCF_035469765.1 Psychrobacter sp. | reverse complement strand
TTTTCATCATATAAACTGCCACCCATTAATGGGTCATAAGCGCCGTTACTGTTACTACCGCTACCATTGTTGCTTTGCTCGTCTTGCTCATCGCTAGAAGGCAAACGCGGCGCAGGTATGATATCAACTTGGGCAGATTTGAGCAGTGGTTGCATACGTGTCAGCAGATTAATATCGCTGCCGTGGACTTTAATGCTAATTTTTTTAAGCCAACGCAGGCGAGCATCAACCATACTCATGGCATTATCAAGACGAGCAAATAGACGCCCGTCACGCTCACGAATACTGCCTTTAATAACGACTACTTCATCGATTTTTAGCTGATCTTTTACGCGGTTAAAGCGCTCAGCATAACAGCTGACCTCTAACCTTGACGTGCCATCGTCTAAGGTAATGACGTTACGAGTACCAAAATTTGCAATATCGATGATAAGACCGGCAAAATAACAGCTGCCGTTATAACCAGTATCAGTTAATTTGTCGAGACGAGCACCTGAGGTATAACGTTTTAGCTCGTCACGATATTCATCGATAGGATGTCCGGTTAAATACAAGCCTAAGGTGTTTTTCTCCGCTTTTAGGCGGTGTTTGTCACCCCAAATCAGCTCTGGCGTCATGACCAGAGGAGGCGCGGCGACGATACCATCCATTTCACCAAACAAATCCATCATGCCGATTTCGCGGTTTTGACGGTCTTGCTCAGCGGCTTGTACGGCACTTGGCAACTGACTCATTAAAGCGCCGCGAATCTCATATGCTTCATCCGCTGGCAAGTCAGGTCTTAGGGTTGCAGCAAAGTCATCAAAACAGCCGGCGCTTACTAAGGCTTCAAGCGTACGTTTATTCACTTTTTTGATATCAACGCGACGACAAAAATCGTATAAATCTTTAAAAAGTCCTTCGCGGCGACGCGCATCCACGATAGATTCGACAGCACCTTCACCAACGCCCTTAATAGCGCCCAAACCATAAATGATATTGGTCGGCGTATCGGCAACAAAATGCCATTCACTACGGTTCACTGATGGATTGACTACCGTTAAAGCAAAGTTTTCACGGCAATCATTGATGAAGAACACCACATTATCCGTGTTGTTCATATCTGATGTGAGTACCGCGGCCATAAACTCAGCAGGGTAGTATTGTTTTAGATAAGCGGTCTGATAAGCCAGTACGCCATAAGCAGCAGAATGTGAGCGGTTAAAACCGTAACCGGCAAATTTTTCCATCAAGTCAAATACGCCGCCCGATGTGGCTTCATCGATACCTTGCGCGGTGGCACCCGTGACAAAAATATCGCGCTGCTTTGCCATCTCTTCGGGTTTTTTCTTACCCATCGCCCGGCGAAGCATATCCGCGCCGCCCAAGCTATAGCCTGCCATCACCTGCGAGATTTGCATCACCTGTTCTTGATAAACAATAACGCCATTGGTGTTTTCTAAAATCGGTTCAAGATTAGGATGGTCATAAATCACTTCTTCGCGACCATGTTTACGGTCGATATACATCTCTACCATACCAGCGTCTAGCGGACCGGGACGATAGAGCGCACACATGGCAATAACGTCTTCAATATTAGTTGGTTGTAATTTTGCCAGATACTTTTTCATGCCCATACTTTCAAGCTGAAAGACGGCAGTGGTTTTGGCATCTTGCAACAGCTTATAGGCTTTAGCGTCATCAAGGGGAAAGTCTTCTAATACCATTTCTGTCACGCCTTCTTTTTTGCGTCGCAAGTTGATATTTTCGATAGCGGCATTAATCACCGTCAAGTTACGCAGACCCAAGAAATCAAACTTTACCAGCCCAACTGCTTCAACATCATCTTTATCAAATTGGCTGACACGATGACCTTCATCATCACAATAAATGGCGCTAAAATCTGTGATTTTATGCGGCGCGATCAATACGCCGCCGGCATGTTTACCGACGTTTCGGCAAATGCCTTCAAGCTTAATGGCCATCTCCCATACTTCGATGGCATCTTCATAATCCATATTGTCGGGATTAGAGATTAAGTCTTTGAGTTGTGGTTCTTGCTCAAGCGCTTGACTGAGTGTGATCCCCGGTGTTTTGGGAATAAGTTTCGACATTTTACTGGCAAGAAAGTAGGATTTACTTTGCGCACGCGCTACATCTCGTACGACCGCTTTAGCTGCCATGGTACCAAAGGTAATGATTTGTGACACTGCTTCACGACCATAGGTTTGCGCCACATAGTCAATGACCCGGTCGCGCCCCTCAATACAAAAGTCAATATCAAAATCGGGCATGGATACACGTTCAGGGTTCAAAAAGCGCTCAAACAACAAGTCATAATGAATAGGATCGAGGTCGGTAATATTGAGCGCATAAGCAACGAGTGAGCCTGCACCAGAACCACGACCGGGACCGACTGGTACGCCATTGGCTTTTGCCCAGCGGATAAAGTCCATCACGATAAGGAAGTAACCGGGAAAGCCCATTGATAGGATAACTTTGAGTTCATACTCTAAACGCTCATCGTATTTTTGGCGGATATCACTCCAATTATCGCTGCGTGCCTCAACTGGGAAAAGTTTGTCTAAACGATTTTCAAGTCCACGCTGCGATTCTAGTCGAAAAAACGATTCAATGGTCTCACCATCAGGGACGGGGAAATCTGGTAAGACGTTAATGCCAAGCGTCAATGTTACATTACAGCGCGTCGCCAATCGCAAGGTATTGTCGATAACCTGCGGGATATCAGCAAATAGTTGTTGCATTTGCGCTTGGGTTTTCAAGTACTGGGCATCGGAATAAGTCTGCGGACGATTTTGGTCGGCAAGTACGTAAGAGCCAGCAATACAGACACGTGCTTCGTGCGCATCGAAATCATCTTGTTCTAAAAAACGCACATCATTATGAGCAATGATAGGAATGTTATGTTTGGCACCCGAGTGAATAGCAGCTTTAATAAAAGCATCCTCGCCTGTACGATTGGTGCGTTTAATCGCAAAATATAAGCGATCTTCAAACTGTGCTTGCCACTCTGCAGTCAGCTCATCGGCTTTTTCTGGCATTGAGCCAACCAATGCTTGTCCAACATCTGACTTTTCAGTAAATAAGACAATCACACCTGCCGCGTGCTCTAAAATATGGCTGCGTTTAATAACGGGAGTACCATGGTTGGCAGGGTCAGCACGACCTTCAGTAAAGCCAAGCGACACGATACGGGTGATGTTTTGATAGCCCTCGTTATTCATCGCCAATAAGGTCAAGCGCGAGTCTTCATTCTCCATGATGACTTCGCTGCCGATAATGGGCTTAATACCAGCACCTAAGCAAGCACGGTAGAACTTTACCGTGGCATAAAGGTTGGATAAATCGGTCAATGCAAGGGCGCGCTGATTGTCCGCCGCTGCCGCTTTAACCAACGGCTTAATACGCACGATAGAATCGGTAATTGAATATTCGCTGTGGATGCCAAGGTGTACAAATGCCATAGAAGACTCTTACGGATGCGATCGAGAGGAAATAAGATGTATGATGATAAAATCTTTACCATCAAGACTTTATGATTTTTTATGAAAGAGAACGCTGAAAATTTGTATTTTTACAGTTCAAATTTGGTCGTTGATAATAGCATTATTTAGGCATTTGAGCCATAGCTTAAGATGCTCACATTTATATCGACCTCTATTTGATTTCAGGTTAGGTTTGTGGGTACTAAGGGATAATGTATCTGCTATCAATTTTTATAAAGAGCATGGATTTGTGAAGACTGAAGATAATTAGTGAGGAATGGTATGGAAATACTACAATAGTAGATATTAAGATAATAAAAAGCGCACCACATATAAAAAATATGGAGCGCTTATTGCAATCATTGGTTAAAAGATAATATTTAGTCTAATAACCAACCACCGCCGCATCGACAATACGTGGGTCTGAAGAACCATAAACACCATTTGGCGTCATCATAATCGATTGTGTCGAACCCATGGCTGACTGCGGACTGACCTTATGTCCCATGGACTCTAATTTTTTAATGGTATCTATATTCAGTGCTTTTTCGATACGAATTTCATCTGGTAGCCATTGGTCATGAATACGCGGTGCGTGTGTGGCTTCAGCGATATTCATATCATGGTCGATGACGTTTGATATGACTTGCGTGACGGTTGTGATAATGCGGCTACCACCCGGACTGCCCGTGACGATATAAGGTTTGCTGTCTTTAAATACGATTGTTGGACTCATAGAAGATAACGGGCGTTTATTGGCTTCAACCGCATTGGCATCGCCACCGATTAAGCCATAACCATTTGGCACACCGGGCTTAGCAGAAAAATCGTCCATTTCATTATTGAGCAATATCCCCGTACCTTCAGCGACAAGACCAGTGCCATAAGAGAAATTCAGCGTATAAGTATTGGACACCGCATTGCCATCTTTATCGATAATAGAAAAATGCGTGGTTTGATCGCTCTCGTACGGTAGAGGGTTATTTGCCTTGATGGTTGCCGCAGGCGTGGCTTTATTTGGGTTGATTAAAGTGCGCAGTTTATCAGCATAAGGCTGAGCAGTTAAACCGCTGGCGGGTACGTCGATAAAATCTGAATCACCCAAATACTCAGAACGATCGGCATAAGCCAGCTGCATTGCCTCAGCCATTAAATGAATAGTTTGGGCGCTGTTTTGACCGTAGTCTTTTAGCGGATAACCTTCCAAAATGTTTAAAATCTGCACAATATGAATGCCACCAGAAGACGGTGGCGGCATTGAGACAATCTCGTAACCACGATAATCACCTTTAACAGGCGTACGGGCGATGGCTTGATAATTGGCTAAGTCCTGTAAACTCATCTTACCGCCTGCTTCATTGACCGCTTTAACCAATTTACGGGCGGTTTCTCCTTTATAAAATCCATCAACACCTTTTGCCGCAATCAGCTTTAGCGAACTGGCAAGCTCTGGTTGTTTTAAGCGCTCACCCGGCTGATAAGCGCTGCCGTCAGCTTTAAAGAATATCTTTTTGGTGCTTGGCCATTTTTGCAAGCGCTCGCTTAACGCTTCTAATGACTCTGACAACCCAGCGGTGACTTCGATACCATTTTCAGCCAGTCCAATCGCTGGTGCCATTACTTGCCCGCGGCTCATGGTGCCATGTTCTTCTAATGCTTTGAGTAAGCCTGCTACCGTACCCGGTACACCAACGGCTAAGCCATGATAACGAGATAAGTCACTGACGGCATTGCCATCCTTATCAAGATACATATCACGCGAGGCGCTACTAGGAGCTTTTTCACGATAATCGAGTGCCACTGTTTTACCTTGCTTGGCGTCGTATACCATCATAAATCCGCCGCCGCCGATATTGCCTGCACGCGGCAACGTCACAGCTAGAGCAAAACCTACTGCCACAGCAGCATCAACGGCATTACCGCCATCTTTTAAAATCTTTAAGCCGATATCAGAGGCCAATGCTTCTTGGGTGGCGACCATGCCGTTTTTTGCCCAAACAGGGTGGTGGATAGCATCGACAGAATAGATGGCTTGATCGGTTTTGGCTTGGGTGGTCTTGGGCGTGAGCGTATTGGTTTTCGCTCGTGTCACGCGCTGTGTTTCAGATAATACGGTAGGATTTTCCGCCATAATCGCCAGATTAATGGCACTGGTATTAATCGACGTTGGATTGATGGTGTTTTTTGTATTGGTCATCGGCTCAGCAGCATGAGCGGATAATGATACTAAAAACGTACTACTGATTAATAAGATAGCCGCTTTAATCTTTGCTCTACCTGGAAGTTCATTATGAAGAATGTCTACTTTGTTTTTTAATACTGAGTTCTGCATCGTAAAGTCCTTTTTACGTTTAAGGGGTAAGGGTAGCTCTTTCGTATTTTTAATTCATAAAGCCGATCGTCGGTTTGCATTTGAGGCGTGAGATAAAAATTTTAGGCACTAAAAAACATACTACAATTAACAGGTATTATTAGGATAGGTTCATTCAAAATATCAGGAGTACACTATGAGAAAATCACTAATGGCCATCATTGCGCTAGTACTATCCTCTGGTGTTACTCAAGTACAGGCTTCCTCTACGATTGAAAATATCTTCTACGCCGAAACCCCGTCTTTTGGCTATTTTAATTGTGTATATAAGCATAAAATTGCCAGTAAAAAATGCTTGGTAACGACATCGAGAGTGAGGTCTTCGATAGATTCTAGAACCAAAGCCTTTTACGGTGTTACCGCCATCTTACCCTTAATGACTATAAAATGGCCAGATGGTGATATCAGCCGTTACATCACAATGGATAGCTTTGAGCTGATTAATTTGTCTGATAAAAAGTCTTATCAATATAAGATGTCAAACGGCGATTACTGGGAACCTGACTTGACGGAAGGGGCAATTATCTTGGATGAAAAATCTAAAGAGCATATCCTATTATGGTAACCATGTTTATTACTTTGTCCCGTCCTAAAATAGATTGATGATAAAGTGTTAAAAACGCAAGAAATGACTTTACCTGTATCAAGTTCAAGCCTGACAGTACAAGAGCTATATGGTTTTAATAAACAAGGACAATTGCAGTGGCAG